>NZ_JBISWJ010000109.1:0-34088 GCF_044462225.1 Kocuria kalidii
CCCGGCCGTCCGGGTCAGGGGATGACCCGGTCCCGCCACACGTCGGGATAGCCCGGCAGGTCCTCGCCGCCGAACTTGGCGTAGTGGCCGTCCGGCATCCCCTCGTTGTCGGCGAGGAACTCCGCACGCTGGTCCTCGGTGATGGGCTCCTGCGGCAGGACCCACTCGGCGGGGACGTCCTCGCCGGCGAAGATCTGCTCGAGCGCCAGCAGCGGGGTGCGCCACTGGAAGTTCGAGTACACCGGGGCGAGCCCGGTCAGGCCGGTGTCCTCCCACTTGCGCAGGTAGCTCATCTCGTCCTCGCCGGTCATCACCGGGTAGTCGGCGCCGGCGTCCTCGAACGCCTCGATGGCCGCGACGGCACCGTCGCCGGCGTCCATCCACACGCCCTGCACGTCCCCGGTGGCGAGCTCGTCGGAGATGATCTTCTTGATCTCGGTGGGGTCGGCCCCGGTGAAGTAGTCCGTGGCCTCGATGCCGTTCTCCTCGAAGATCTTCTCGGCCGCGGCCCAGCGCTGCTCCAGGACGTCGACGCCCGGCAGGATGCGCAGGGCCACCACCTTGTCCCCCTCCTCCAGGTTGTCCACCAGGAAGTTCGCGGAGTCGATGCCCCAGGCGAAGCCGCCTATCGGGTGGATGAACGTGGTGGCGCAGTCGGTCTCCACCCCGCGGTCGAAGACCACCACCGGCTTGCCGGTCTCGCAGGCCCGCTCCACCGCGGGGGTCAGGGCCGCGGTCGAGTTGGGCGAGATGACGAACGCGTCGCAGCCGCCCTCGGCGATGAAGTAGTCGATGTCGGCGATCTGCGTGTTGTCGTCGTCCTGGGCGTCGCGGGTCTCCATCTCGGAGATCACCCCGGAGTCCTGGAGCACCTTGAGCTGCTCGTTCATGGTGATCCAGCCGGTCTGGCGCCACGGGTTGGAGATGGAGGCGTTGGAGAAGCAGACCTTCTGCGGTCCGTCGGCCGCGAGATCGGCCGTGCTGGTCATGTCTCCGTCGATGTACTGGAGCCAGGGCTGCTCCGGGTCGCCCTCGAAGGAGGCCGACCGCTGCTCGAACTGCTCGTCGTACTCCGCCTGGTCGAACCACTCGTCACCGCTGTCCGGGGCCGGTGTGGCGGCGGCGTCGCCGCCGTTCTCGGCGGCCGGCGGGTTCTCGAGGGACGAATCGGTGGTGCAGGCGGTGAGTCCCAGCAGCGCTGCCGCTGCCACCACGGTGGCCTGTGACTGGATGCTTCGGCGCATCATGTTCCTTCCTCATCGGTGCCCGGGGTGGGCGGTGCTGCTTTGGCACGTCTCGGGTCCTGGGCCGTGGGCGCACGGCCGCGCCGGCGGCGGCGCCAGGTCTGGGTGCCCGCGGCGACGGCGACGATGATGATCGCGCCCTGCACGGTGTCCCGCCAGGTCGACTGGACGCCCAGGAAGTTCAGGAGCGCGAACAGGGTCTCCAGGGCGAACGCCCCGGCCGCCGCGGACAGCACCCAGCCGCGCCCGCCGCCCAGTACGACCCCGCCGAGGACCACGGCGGTGATGGCGGTGAACTCGTAGCCCCGTCCCACGGAGGGGTGCACGCCGGCGTAGCCGACGAGGATGATGCCCGCCACGGTCGCGGCCAGGGAGGAGAGCATGAACGCCCGGGTGCGGACCCACCAGACCCGGGCCCCCGTGAGTGCGGCCGCCCGGGGGTTGTCGCCCACGGCGATGAGCGTGCGCCCGTAGGGCCGGCGCATGAGCCAGAAGGCCGCGGCCGCGATGACCGTCACCAGGATGACCGGATAGGGCAGGACCTCGAGCACGGGGACGTCCTCGAGACCGCCCCGGCCGATCTGCCGGAAGCTGTCCGCGGGGTTGCCCGTGGCGGCGCCGCCCGTCCAGTAGAGCACCAGGCCCAGCAGGGCGAGCATGGTGCCGAGGGTGACGATGAAGCTCGGCACCTTCAGGAGCGTGGTGACCAGGCCGTTGACCAGGCCCACGAGGGCGCCGAGGAGCAGCATCAGCACCAGGACGGGCACGGTCCTGCTGTCGTCCTGGCCGATGAGGTTGCCGGCCACGAACACCTGGGCGGTGACCACCGAGCCCATGGAGAGGTCGAACTCCCCGGAGACGATCACGAAGTACTGCCCGATCGCGGCGATGGCGATCGGTGCGGTGCGGCCGACGAACCGGATCAGCGAGCCCGGTTCGCCGAAGGACGGGTTGACGGCGACCGCCGCGGCCAGCAGCAGCACGAGGAGCACGAAGACGGCTCCCCCGGGGGTCCGGAGCGCGCGCAGCGCCCGCTCGTGCCACGGCGCGCGGTTCTGCTGCAGGACCGCGGTCCGCTCCGTGACGGTGGTGCTCATGCCGGGACCTCCTGCTCGTTCCGCACGCTCCGGGGGGAGTCGAAGCGGGCGGGCCGGCCGGCGGTCCTGCGCCGGGCGTACACGGCGACGGCGACGACGATGACGACGCCGCGGACCACATCCTTCAGGAACGGGTTGATCTGCAGGACGCTCATGATGTTGTCGATCATCGCGAAGATCAGGACCCCGCCCAGCGTTCCCACCAGCGATCCCTTGCCGCCCGCCAGCAGCGTCCCGCCCAGGACGACGGCGGCGATGGAGAGCAGGTCGTACCCGCCCTGGGTGCCGATCGTGGGGCTGCCCACCCCGAGCCGCGCGGCGAGCAGCAGGCCCGCGAGCCCCGCCATGACGGAGCAGATGACGTGGGCGGCGACGATCGGGGTGCCGGTCCGGATCCCGGACATCCGGGCGACCCTGATGTCCCCGCCGACCGCGTACATGTGGTGGCCCAGGCGGGTGCGGGTCAGCATGAGCAGCACCACCGCCGCGCAGGCCAGCATGATCAGCGTGGAGACGGGGACCGGGCCGATGCCGGTGGCGCCGATCAGGCGGAAGGCCACGGGCGTCTGCCCCGAGCTGCCCTTGTAGTTGGTCGCGAGATAGCCGCTGACGACCAGCCCGGTGCCCAGGGTGGCGATGAACCCGTGCACCTTCAGGCCGGACACCACCAGCCCGTTGACCAGGCCGATGCCCGCGGAGACGACCAGCGCCAGGGCCACGCCGGGGACGATGTTCCCCGGCTGGTTCGCCATGAGCCCCGCCGAGAGCAGGCTCGCGAGGCTGACGACGTACGGCACGGACAGGTCGAGGCTGCCCACCAGGATGACGAGCGTCTGGCCGATCGCGATGAACCCGAGGACGCTGGTCCCGGTGAGGACGGCCGAGATGTTGCCCGCGCTGAGGAAGCTGCGCCCGGTGGCACCGACGAGCACCGTGCCGACCAGCACCGTGAGCAGCACCACGACGTAGACGATGTGGGTGGAGGTGAGCTTCGGGAACCCGTTCACGGCGTCGCCCCTTCCGTGCGGGCGCCGGTGGCCAGCTGCAGCACCTGTTCCTCCGTGGCGTCCGGCGGGAGCTCGCCGGCGATCCGGCCGTCCCGCATGACGACGACCCGGCTGGACATGCCCAGGACCTCCGGGAGCTCGCTCGAGACCATGAGCATGGCCTTGCCCTCGGCGGCGAGCATGCGCATGAGGTTGTAGACGGCGACCTTGGCGCCCACGTCGATCCCGCGGGTGGGCTCGTCGAGGAGCACGACGTCCGGGTCCACGGCCAGCCACTTGGCGAGGACCACCTTCTGCTGGTTCCCCCCGGACAGGTACTGCACCTCCTGGTCCAGGTCCCGGGCCACCACCTCGAGGGAGGACAGCACGCCGGGGACGTCCTTCCGGGCCACGGCGGTGCGTCGCGGGAAGACGGAGCGGATGACGCCCAGGGCGTTGTCCAGGATGGACTGGTCGAGGCTCAGCCCCTGGGACTTCCGGTCCTCCGTGATCAGGGCCACGCGCCGCCGGACGGCCTCCCGGGGGGAGGAGATCCGGCACGGCCGGCCGTCCAGCGCCATGCTTCCGCGCGTGAACGGGTGCACGCCGAAGACGGCCTCCACCAGCTCCGTGCGCCCGGAGCCCTGCAGCCCGGCGACCCCCACGATCTCCCCCGCGCGCAGCGTCAGGTCGACGGCGTCGAGCTGGTCGTTGCCGCCGCCGTCGATCCTCAGGAGCTCTCTGCCCACCGACTGGCCGGGCACCTCCTCCGGGAAGTAGGCGGAGATCGGGCGGCCCACCATCATGCGCACCAGGGCGGCGTCGTCCATCGCGGACGCGGGCTCGGTGCCCACGACGCGGCCGTCCTTGAGGACCGTGATGGTGTCGCACAGGTCGAAGATCTCCTTCAGCCGGTGGGACACGTAGAGGATGGCGGTGCCGCGCGCCCGGAGCCGGCGGATGATCGCGTACAGCAGGTCCACCTCGGGGCCCGCGAGGGCCGCGGTCGGCTCGTCCATGGAGATGATGCGGGCGTCGTAGCTGATGGCCTTGACGATCTCCACGATCTGCTGCTGGGCCACGGACAGCGAGCTCACCGTCGTGGTCGGCTCGATGCTGGTGATGCCCAGGTCCTCGAGCAGGGAGCTCGTCCGCGCGTTCATGGCCCGCCGGTCGACCAGGAGGCCCCGGCGCGGCTCGCGGCCGAGGAAGACGTTCTCCGCGACCGTGCGGTCGGGCAGCAGGTTGAACTCCTGGAACACGGTCGACAGCCCGGCCACGTGCGCCTGGGTGGGGTGGTGGAACTCGACCGGCGTGCCGCCGATCTCCACCGTGCCCGCGTCCCGGTCGTGCACCCCGGCGAGCACCTTCATCAGGGTCGACTTCCCGGCGCCGTTCTCGCCGACGAGCCCGTGCACCTCGCCGGCGTGCAGCCGGAGGCCCACGTCCTCGAGCACCGGCACCCCGAAGAAGGACTTCGACAGTCCCGTGACGGTCAGCACCGGGTCGGTCGGCCCCGGGGAGATCGTGCGCTCGTTCATGCGGCCACTGTGACACAGGCCACAGACTTCTGTCGACAGTCCGGCAAAAGTCGTCCGATGCTTGTGCGTTTGTGACGTGCTTGACCCCCCTAAGTGGCCGTGCTCTACTGAAAAAGTGCTGAAGAGTCCACCGCAGGCGTCGTCGCCGCGCTCCGCGGCCTCGCCCGCTCCCGGGGCCAGCGAAGTCTTCCAGCTGCTGCGCGACGGCCGCCCGAGGACCCGGGCCGAGCTCGCCCAGCTGACCGGCCTGGCCCGCTCCACCGTGGCGTCCCGCGTGGACACCCTCATGACGCTGGGCCTCGTCGCCCCCGACGGCGGAGCGGCCTCCACCGGGGGCCGCCCGCCGTCGCTGTTCGCGCTGAACCCCGGTGCCCGGGTGGTGGTCGGCGCGGACATCGGCGCGACGCACGCCCGGGCGATCCTGGCGGACCTCTCCGGGCGGGAGCTCGCCGAGGAGCACCGGGCGCTCGCCATCGGCGAGGGGCCCGACGCCGTCCTCGGCTGGCTCGTGGGCACGGTCGACACGCTGCTGGCGCGCGGGAACCGCCCGCCCGCGGAGCTGGCCGCCATCGGCATCGGGCTCCCCGGGCCCGTCGAGCACGAGACGGGCCGGCCGATCAATCCGCCCATCATGCCTGGCTGGGACCGCTTCGACGTCCCCGCCTTCGTCCGGACCCGCTTCGACGTGCCCGTGCTCGTGGACAACGACGTCAACATCATGGCCCTGGGCGAGCGCGGCTTCCACTGGCCGGAGATCACCGAGCTGATGTTCGTCAAGGTGGCCACGGGCATCGGCGCGGGGATCATCTCCGGGGGCACGCTCCAGCGCGGCGCCCAGGGGACCGCCGGGGACCTCGGCCACGTCCGTGTCCCGCACGCCGACGAGATCCCCTGCCGCTGCGGCAACACCGGCTGCCTCGAGGCGCTGGCGGCGGCGCCCGCGCTCGTGCGGACGCTCAGCGAGCACGCGACCGGCGAGCTCGCCACCAGCCAGGACGTGATCGACCTCGTCCGGTCCGGCGACGCCCGGGCCGTCCAGGTGATCCGGCAGGCCGGCCGGGACATCGGGGACGTCCTGGCCACCTGCGTGAACCTCGTCAACCCGTCGGTGATCGTGATCGGGGGCAGCCTCGCCCAGGCCGGGGAGCACCTGCTGGCCGGCATCCGCGAGGTCGTCTACCGACGCTCGCTGCCGCTGGCCACGGAGCACCTGCGCGTCGCGCCGTCGGTGGCCGGCGAGCGGGCCGGCGTCCTGGGGGCGGCCGTGCTGGCCATCGACCACGTCCTGTCCCCGGAGGCCATCGAGGCCGCCTGTGCGGCCCTGAGCACGGGCTGAGGCGGCCGGCCCCGCAGCACGGGGCATGCCGACGCCTTCGCCCGCCCCCCGTCCGCTCCGCCGACCGCCGGCTCCGGCCGGGCGCTCAGCCGCGGAGCCGCGCGTGGAGCCGCGCGGCCTGCCGCACGAGGTGATCGCGCTCGGGGAGACTCGGCGCCGACCGGGCGGCGTCCGCGTAGAGCCGTGCCGCGGTCGCGGCATCACCGGCACGCTCGTGCAGGTAGGCCGCGGCGGCGGTGCGGCGGGGCAGGGAGGGGTCGAGGCCCGCCAGGGCCGCCAGCCCGGCCCGTGGGCCCTCGGCCTCGCCGACGGCGACGGCGCGGTTGAGCCGGACCACGGGGCTGTCCGTGAGCCGCACGAGCTCGTCGTACCACTCGACGATCTGCACCCAGTCGGTCTCCTCGGCCGTGCGGGCGTCGGCGTGCAGCGCGGCGACGGCGGCCTGGGCCTGGAACTCCCCCACCCGGTCGCGGGAGAGTGCTGCCTGCAGCACGTCGACCCCTTCGGCGATCAGCCGCGTGTCCCACCGGCCGCGGTCCTGCTCGGCGAGCGGCACCAGGCCGCCGTCGGGACGCGTCCGTGCCGGGCGCCGTGCGTGGTGGAGCAGCATGAGCGCCAGCAGGCCCGCCACCTCCTCGTCCTCGGACCTGTCCGCCAGCTGCCGGGTGAGCCGGATCGCCTCGGCGGCGAGGTCGACGTCGCCCGAATAGCCCTCGTTGAAGACCAGGTAGAGCACCCGCAGCACCGTGGCGACGTCGCCGGGCCGGTCGAACCGGACGCCCGAGACGGTCCGTTTGGCCCGGCTGATCCGCTGCGCCATGGTCGCCTCGGGCACGAGGTAGGCCCGGGCGATCTGCCGCGTGCTCAGTCCCCCCACCGCGCGCAGCGTGAGCGCGACCGCCGAGGCCGGCGTCAGGGACGGGTGGGCGCACAGGAAGTACAGCTGGAGCGTGTCGTCCACCCCCTCGCCGGGGCCGGGCGCGGGCTCGTCCGCCTCGCGGAGCTCGCGCCGCCGCCGGGAGGACTCGGCACGGGCGGCGTCGAGGAACCTCCGCCACGCCACGGCGACCAACCAGGCCTGCGGATCCCTCGGCGGACTCCCCGGCCACACCCGCAGGGCCTCGACCAGGGCGTCCTGCACGGCGTCCTCAGCCGCCGCGAAGCCGGCCCCGCGGCGGACGAGGATCCCGATGACCGCGGGCGTGAGGGTCCGCAGCAGGGCCTCGTCCACCGGGCGTCACTCCGTGACGGTCGGCGCCGCGCCCAGGAACGGGCGCACCTCGAGCCACTCGTGGATCGGCTCCCCGCCCGCGCCCGGCGCCGCGGACAGCTCGCCGGCCAGTTCGAGGGCCCGCTCCCAGCTCTCCACGTCGATCACCATCCAGCCGGCGACCAGGTCCTTGGTCTCCGCGAACGGACCGTCGGTGACCGGCGGCCGGCCCGCGCCGTCGGAGCGCACGAACGTGCCCTCCGGGGACAGCGCCTGCGAGTCGACGAACTCACCGGTCCTCTCGAGCCGTGCCGCGAAGTCGTTCATGTACTGCACGTGCGCCGACACCTCCTCCGGCGTCCACCGGTCCATCGGCACGTCGTTCACCGCTGCCGGCGCGCCCCGGTAGTGCTTGAGCAGCAGGTACTTGGCCATCATGTCCTCCTTGCTGATGTACGGCCCATTGTGGCCGTGTTCACCCCTACGACGGAGCCGCAGGAGGAATCTCGACATCACGTACCGACACTTTTCCGGCGCTCTTCCCGGTCACCGCCGGACAGGAGGACCATGGACAGTGACCTCCGGGCCGAGCGGCTCACCGATGCGCGAGCCGCCGGCGCGACCGTGCGGACTCCGGGAGAACGACATGGACACGGACATCGTCGCCGACACCTTCGAGTCGTCACAGGCGGCCGTGGCCGCACGGATCGACGAGATCCTGGACGCCGTGTTCGCCAAGGACTTCGACCGGTTGGAGAGCTACCACTTGGCGGGTCCGAAGTGCACCAAGTTCGACGACGCGGAGCCGCTGGACCGGCAGGACGCCGAGACGAGCGCGCGCATGGAGGCCGAGCAGTTCGCGGCCGTGGAGGAGCTCCAGGCCCGCTTCGACGATCTCAAGATCGATGTGTTCGGCCCCGTGGCGATCACGACAGGGACCTTCGTCTGGGACTGCACGGTCGACGGCCACCCCGTCTCCGGCCGGACCCGGTCGACCGTGGTGTTCGTCGAGCACGCGGGTCAGTGGCTGATTGCCCACGAGCACCACTCCCCCTTCGTGGCCGGCTCCTGAGCACCAGGACGCAGCGCCCGCCACACGGGCTGCGTCGTCATCACCTCCGTGGACGCCCTGGGGAGACGGGTGCACGGACTGTGTACTAACACATGGGCTTTAGCGAGGGTAGTTCGCTCTCCTTCGATGCGCAGTCGTTTGCACTCCGGATGTCGAGGGGGTCTTGACAAGCACGGACAGTTGGCCGTTACGCTTATGCCGCCCCGTCACGCCACCGTCGTCTACCCAACGGCACAGGCAAATATATGTCCATATATTTAGTTGACGAGGGAAGTAATGATTAGTAATCATTCAAGTCGGTTCTGCGAGTACACCACTTGCGAGCGACCAGTTGCCGTTAGAAATCTGTGCCGCGCTCATTATGCGCAGATGCGCCGAGGAGGTCCCCTCCGCCCGCTGAGGAGACACGGACTGAGGGGCTCATGCTTGGACCCCACGTGCCATCGTCCAGCCCAGGCCACGCGGTTTTGCCAGGAGCACACTAGGCACTTGGCCCAGTATGGCGAGACACGCCCCCTCAAGGCGCGTGTCTTCCTATTGCCGCACGGATCTGCCGCCCTCCGCGACAGCAGTGGTCGCAAGCGTTGCCACAAGTGTCTGGACTGGTTTGAACCTACGGTCTACATCTTCAGCTCTTCCCCCCGTATGAAGGACCATCTTGGTACGGTCTGCCGCTTTTGCCGAAAGGCAAAGCGGGACCGAGAGAAGGAAATGACCAAGTGGAGACAGATGGCGTATCAATGGAACCTGTCGCAGGAACAGTACGAAGTTAAGTTGGCAGAACAAGGGGGCGGATGCGGAATCTGCGGCCGAACTCCCAGTGAGCACCGCGCCAAGCGTGCGTTCGCGATCGATCACGACCATCGTTGTTGCAGAACGAATAGCTCCTGCGGGAAGTGTCTTCGTGGCATCCTCTGCGGCGACTGCAACGGTGGCCTTGGATTCTTCCAAGACGATCCCCTGCTTCTGCTGAAAGCCTTGACATACCTCCTCCGATGGAGACGTCTACACCGCGAGGACCCAAACCCCGGCCCTCATTAGGTCCCAAGGAACAACTGGCATGGCAGGATCAGGAAAGCCAAGCTAGCTGCGGCCCAGAGACTCGGTGATCAGAGCGGCCGTGCGCAACGGCATGAACAATATGCACGTAACCCTGTGGTCAACTGGCAGACCAAGCTAGAACAAGCGAGGAATGTTCCATTTCGGCTCAGCGACTGAGTCTGACACTGCAGCATTCACGCCGGTGCCTTTGACAGTCTCGTTGGTCGTGGCCCAGTCGCTTAGCTGTTGCCTCGTGATGTTAGGTCGTTGCAGGTAGAGAACGGCGCCGCGAAAGGCCTCTACGCTTTCACGGAATACCCCAAGGCCACGGTTGCAATCGCTGCACAGGAGGCCACGATTGCATTTGCCGCAAGCCGGCAACTCGGGGCAACAGGCGTGATCGTGGTCTACGTGCAGCGGATCCCCTTTCGGGTGAGCCTCGTCAGCAGTCCGCTGACAGATGGCACACGCACCACCCTGGTGGTCGAGGATCAAGTTGAACTGTTCCTCCGTCATCTCGTAGAGACGCCGTAGGAACCGATCGCGTTTGTTAGTCCGGGCCGCTCGCTCTTCCTTCGCGCACTGACGGCAACGCGGTTCGAGACCGTCCGGGGTTTGACGGTTCTTCGTGTAGGCGTCTTCTGATTTCCATCCTTGGCACCGCGAACATTCTTTGTTGCCTGCCGCGTCACGCTCCGTTACCGCTCCGCGAGGTCTTGTTCGCTTCCGCGGGGCCCGAATACGAAGGGGCGTCATCTGTTTACGAGGGATGCCCCGACGGAGTTGTTGCATGTGTCCGCTGCAGAACTCCTTCGTTCGCGCGTCGCGAGTGCATCCAGGAGCCGGGCATTCTTTGTACGAGACCGCCCGATGCAAAGACTTCATGGGCAGGCCATGGCGCCATTGATCGTGGTGGGTAGCGCACCATTGGTCGGTGGCCAGCTGACGTTCACAACCTGGGAATTCACAAACTCCGCGCTGGTTCCCCTGCGCGACGAACTCCTCGTCGACATCACGGCCCTGCATGTGGCGGTTGTCCGCGTCGGAAGCGGTGCCTGATGGTGCGCCTTCCAGCGCAGCTGCCCACACTCTCAGGAGGCCAGGGGTGATAAGTGGACCCTGCAAATAGGCAATAGCATTCTCCAACGCATGGACGTCTTCGTGGAAGACACCGAGGCCGCGATTGCAGGCACTACAGAGCAACCCTCTCGTGCAATCACCCCGGGGGGTCATGCCGGGACAGCAACTGTGGTCGTGGTCAACGTAGAGCGGCTCGCCCCGCGTGTGCGCCTCCTCATTTGTTCGCCCGCAGATGGCGCACACGCCTCCTTGCCACTCGAGGATCAGGTTGAAGTCCACCTCGGTGATCTTGTAGAAGTGCCTTAGCCGCCGGTCGAACTTATCCGTCCTAGCCTCACGAGCTTCCCGGTCGCAGGCACGGCAGCGCGGAGAGCGACCGTCCTTCGTGGAAGACAACCCCGTGTAGTCCTCCTCCGGCTTCCACATCTCGCAACGCGTGCACTGCTTGAGGCCGTCAACGCGCACGAGCGCCGCTCCATGGGGCGCTCTTCGCATACGCTTCGCTCGAGGACGTAATGGCGTGAGATCTTCCGGTGCGACACCACGGTCCAATTGTTGGCGGTGTCCGTCGCAGTACTTCATGGTCTGCGCGTCCCGCCCGCAGCCCGGGAAGCCACAGGGGTAGTGCGGGTTGTACGGACCCTTAGGTCTGGTGATCTCGGTGAGGGGCTTGCCAACTCGTTGCTGCTGGTAGTGCGTATGGCACAGCTGCCGGCTCTTGTTGTAGATCTCGCGACCGCAGGGTACGAATCGGCAGACCAACTCGTCCATGGCGCCCCCTCGACTGATACCCAACGGAATGCCAGGTTACGGCGACCGGCCGACAGCCTTAGAGCACGTCTCGACTCTTCGCCATGAGATTGGTGATTGGCTACGGCCGTCGGCTGTCCACCGCAGATGACCGTTGCACGCCGAGGCCGCTGGTTGCATGTCCATGCGAGGGACACCTCCAGTGCTCGCTGCGGATGAACATAGGTCGCCGGCGACAGTGGCGGCCGGTCATGTTCGTGGTCGACGGCCCCGCATCCATCCAGCCAGAGAGTTGGGACATCATCAGTAACTTCCTGAGGGCGTCGAGGCTACGAGACCGATGCTCCTACGAAGCGATCGACTGTGCCCCGCAGTTCATCGCCGAACTGGAAGATGTCCTCCAGCGCGTCGATCGGGTGGCGGGTTTCCTTCTTGTCCTCGTCGAACAAGCCGATGTACTTCTGTCCGGTGTTGAAGTGCAACCGGGCGATGGACTTGCGGTTGTTGTCGTCGAGCAGGACCGCGCAGTAGGACTTGGCGTCGCGATAGGCCACACGCTGGGGCTTGACCTGGCCGCAGACGATCGCCCGGATGATCTGGAAGGCCTCCAGCTCCTCGATGGTGGTCAGCACCCCATCGGAAGACTCACGCAGGTCCTTCTCCACCTCCGCCTCGCTCGCCACCGCCTCGGCAGGGGCATCTGCGGACTCGACCGGCACCGGGGCGCTGCCGGCGCCCAGAGCGGTGGTCAGGCGGTTGTTGACCTGCTCGTTGAGGTACTGCTGGGCGGCTTTGGCCACCAGCGGGGTGAACTGCTCACGCACCTTCTGGGTGAAGGCGCCCTCGTAGACCTTGGTGGTGAAGAACTTCACCCACTCCACATCGGGCTCCTTGAACTGGGCGGCGATCGCGCGCTTGATCGCACCGATGTACTTCAGCTCCCCGGCGGCACTGATGATGGAGTCGAGGTCGAAGACCTCCTTGGACAGCTTCTGCAGCTCCGGGATCAGCGTGACGTCGATATCGGTCAGGTCCAGGACCAGGAAGGGCTTGGCGTCCATCTTGTTCGGGGCGTCCAGGTCCGTGTAGAAGTGGTAGACCTCTCCGTTAGTGAGGATGGCGATCCTCGCGTTGGTCACCGCGAAGTACCGGAACAACTGGGAGGCGTGCTCGAGCTTGAGCGGGGCGCCAACGTGCTTGCACTCCACCAGCATCTGCACCTTCTCGTCATGCACGATGGCGTAGTCGATCTTCTCGCCCTTCTTCACCCCCACATCAGCGGTGAACTCCGGGACGACCTCCAGCGGGTTGAACACGTCATAGCCCAGGATCGTGGAGATGAACGGCATGATGAACGCATTCTTCGTCGCCTCCTCCGTCTCCAGGGACGACTTTTGCTGGGCCACCTTGTTGGCCAGTGCTGCGAGTCGCTCGGTGAACTCCACATTTCCTCCTCAGTGCGTGACCCCGACGTGGGGTTTGCTTTCACATAGCATCGCATTGCTCATGGCATTGTCATGCAGTTAGTGGACTGTTGTTGCGCCTTCGTGGAGCCCTAACAGGTTGGACGGCCCCAGGGTCGTCCTTTCCGGGGATCGAATGAGCCATTGGGACATGCCTGCCGATTGGCTGCCACTGTTGTCGTCCCGGGCCCGAGGGACGATCTATCGATGTTAGATACCCACTTGGTTCTCGTCTGGAACTTCCACGCATATCCGTTCGCCTTGTGCGCCCCGAAACCGAAATGCTTCTCCCGAACGTGCGGAGACACCGTAGAGTTCCCTTATGGGAACAGCCGCACTCTACGCCCGCATCAGCCAGGACCGAGAGGGCGCTGGACTTGGTGTTGACCGGCAACTTGAGGATGCCCGCAAGCTGGCGGAGCTCAAGGGGTACTCCGACTGGTTGGAGTTCACCGACGATGACATCAGTGCCTACGCCGGCAAGCTCCGTCCAGGCTACGAGAAGCTCAAGCGCGCCATAGTCGAGGGGCGAGTGGAGGCCGTCATCGTTTGGCATGCCGACCGGCTGCACTGTCGGGTCAGCGAGCTGATCGAGTACGCCGAGCTTTGCACCGAGGGGCGCGCTGTGCCGACCTTCAGCGTTCAGGGTGGAGACTTGGACCTCACCAGCTCGACAGGACACATGGTGGCCACCATCCTGGGGGCTGTCTCGGAGCAGGAGTCCGCGCACAAGGGCGAGCGCATCAGCCGCAAGCGCCGGCAAGCGGCGGAGCGAGGCATCTGGCAGGGCGGGCCTCGACCATTCGGCTGGACCATTGACAAGGGAGTCGACGAGCACGGGCGCACGATCAACGTCCCGACCATCAGGGAGGAAGAAGCCGAACTTGTCCGCTGGGCCCATGAGGCCGTGCTCGAGGGACGGTCCATCAGCTCTGTCGTCGCGTACTTCCAGCGTTCAGGCGTTGCCTCGACGCGAGGCAATGGATGGCGGCACTCTACGGTCCGCTCGCTGCTGCACCGCTCCCGCAATGCAGGGCTCGAATCACTCAAGGGAGAGATCGTGGGAGCGTCCAGCTTTCCCGCGCTCGTCTCTGAGGCGACATGGCATGAGGTGGTGCGAATCCTCAAGCAACCCGAGCGGCGCACGTCGGACACTACGAGGTTGTCCAGCCTCCTCAGCGGCCTCATGCGTTGCCACTGCGGGGAACTGCTCGTCACCGGCTCCTCTGGTCACCGAAAGAAGGATGGCACGCCAACCCGGTCCTACGTCTGCATCAGCCAGCGGTCCCCTGTCAACGCCGAGCGAATATTGACCCCTTATCGCCGGGCGAAATCTGACCCCTCCTCGGTGGTGTAGCGGCGGGTGCGGTAGGACTCTCCGTCCATGGTGAGCACGTGGGCGTGGTGGATGAGGCGGTCGATGGTGGCCGCGGCGATCACGTCGTCGCCGAGGGTGTGGCCCCACTGGGAGAAGGCCAGGTTCGAGGTCACGATCACGGTGCCGTGCTCGTAGCGGTTGGCGATGAGCTGGAAGAAGAGATTGGCGGCCTCGGCCTCGAAGGGGATGTAGCCGACCTCGTCGATGATCAGCACCCGGTAGCGGCGCAGCCGCCGCAGTTCCTTGTCCAGGGTGCCGGTGTTGTGGGCGGCGAGCAGACGGTTGATCCATCCGGTGGCGGTGTCGAAGAACACCGGGTAGGAGTGGTTGGCCGCGCAGATCCCCAGGGCGATCGCCAGGTGGGTCTTGCCGGTGCCAGGGGGCCCGAGCAGCACGACGTTCTCGGTGCGGGGCACGAAGGTCGTAGTCGCCAGGTGGGCCAGCAGCTCGTTCTCCCGGGCGGCGAGCACGCTGGGGTCGAAGTCCTCGAGGGTCTTGATCTGCGGGAAGTGGGCCCCGGCGATCCGCAGCCGGTTGCCGTTGGCGGTGCGGGTGGCGACCTGCCGGCCCAGCACCGCGGCCAGGTACTGCTCGTAGGACCAGTGCTCGGTGCGGGCTTGCTCGGCCAGGGGGCCGGCCAGTTCGGCGATCTGTGGGGTCTTCATCGCCCGGCACAGGTAGCCGATCTCCTTGGCCGGGTTGGTGGTCGGGTTCATGAGGCTCTCCTGATCAGTTGGTCGTAGACGGCCAGATCCCGGGTGGGCACGGTGAACTCCCCGGGCCCTGTGGCCCGGGTCGGGCGCTGCTGGTAGGCCGCACGGGCCGCGGCGGCCGCTGCCACGTGCACCGGGTCGGTGACGGTGCCGGTGCCGGCCCACAGCCGGGCATGGCAGGCCACCTCGCGCCCGGCGGTGGTGGCGGTGACGGTGTGGTGATCGGCGCGCACGCTCACGATCCGCCCGATGGCTTCGGGGTGGATGGAGTAGTCGACCCCGGCCAGGCGCAGGTGGTAGTCCCGTCCCAGCCGGGTCGTGCTGCTCAGGCCCGTGGCCGGGGCCACCGGCGGCAGCACCCCCCTCGCGGCCCGATCGGCCTCGAGCAACTCGAGGGGGCGGGCGCCCAGGGCGCGCACTTTCCGCCGGTTGGCGACCTCGTCCAGCCAGTCCTGCAGCTGAGTGTTGAAGTCGGCCGGGGACGTGAACGTGCGGCCGGGCAGGAACGAGGTGTGCTGGTACCCGTTGGCGCGCTCGACCATGCCCTTGGTCTCGGGGTCGTAGGGGCGGGCCTGCCAGATCCGGGTGCCCAGCGTGCCGGCGAAAGCGGTCGTGGCCGGGGCCAGGCGCCGATGAGCGCCGAGGCCGGCCTCGTTGTCCCACAGCAGCATCTTCGGCACCGCACCGAGGCGCTCCAGCAGCACGTACATGCCCTCGAGGATGTCCCCGCCGGCCCGCGAGGGGAGCACCACCGCCATCAAGAACCGAGAGTGCGCGCAGATCATCGTCAGCACCGGGAACGACCGGGCCACCCCGTGCTCGTCGGGCACCACCGGCGGCAGGAACCACAGGTCGCACTGGATCACCTCCCCAGCACCCCAGCGCACCCGGTCCACCGGATCCGGCGGCGCGTAGCGCGGGCGCAGCTCGGCGACCTTGGCCCGCAGCACCGAGGCCGAGTGCTCCCACCCGATCCGCTGCCCGATGACCGTTGCCGGCATCGTCGGGAACTCCCGCAACAGGGCCTCGATCCCCGGCACGAACGGCTCCACGATCGAGCCGGCCGGAGCGCGTTCGTACTTCGGCGGGACATCGCTGGCGATCGCTGCCCGCACCGTGTTCCTAGCCAACCCCAGCTGCCGCGCAATCGCCTTGATCGGCATGCCCTCCGCCCGGTGCAACCGGCGGATCTCGGCCCAGTTCTCCACACTGATCACTCCCTCAGCATCACCGCCGAGGGGGTCAATTTTCGCTCGGCGCCCGAGGGTCAGTATTCAGGCGGCAACGACATGGGCTGCCCCACGACGCTGTGCTGCCATCCGGCCCACCTCCAAGCCGTCATGCCAGAGCAACACCAGGACATCACCCGCCAGCGCCGCAAGCAGCTCAAGGCAGCCGGCACAGACTGGGAATGGACGCCGCCGTGTCGGTTCCGCTCGAAGTTTGAGCTGTTTGTCCGTGTGAAAAGTGAGCATCTCGTGGGGTTGTTCTAGTCTGCCGGTCCGGTTTCGGTGACGGAAGGCAGGGTCTCGATGCTGGTGTGCCGGATGCGGTAGCTGGTGCCCTTGGTGGTGATGATCTCGGCGTGATGAACGATGCGATCGATCATGGCCGCAGCGATCGTGGTGTCGCCGAAGACCTCGCCCCATCTCGAGAAGGGCAGGTTCGAGGTGATGATCAGCGAGGCCTTCTCGTAGCGGGTCGAGACGAGCTGGAAGAACAGATTCGCGGCCTCGGCCTCGATCGGCACGTAGCCCAGCTCATCGATGATCACCAGCGGGATCCGGGCGATCTTGGCCAGCTCCGCCTCCAGTCGCCCGGTGGCGTGGGCGGTGTGCAGGCGGGTGATCCAGCCGGTGGCGGAGTTGAACGCGACCCGGTGCCCGGTGTGGGCCGCGGCGATCCCCAGCCCGGTGGCCACATGGGTCTTGCCGGTGCCCGGGGGTCCCAGCAGCACCACGTTGCCGGCCTGCACCAGGTACGCCCCGGCTTCCAGGCGCGCGATCACACCGCGGTCCAAGGAGGGCTGGGCGGTGAAGTCGAAGTCGGTGAGCGTCTTGATCGCCTCGAACCCGGCGGCCTTGATCCGCAGTGCGGCCCCCGAGGCGGCCCTCGCGGCGGCCTCACCTCCCAGCACGGCGGCGAGGTACTCCTCCAGACTCCACTGCTGGGCCCGGGCGGTATCGGCGATCCGGGCGTAGTCGGCGGCGATCCGGGGGGCTTTCAGTTCCCGGGCGTGGTGGAGGATCTGCTTGTCCGCATCCGTCAGCGCCCGCGAGCTCGGGTCGGTGGCCGGGCGCATCAGGCGACCTCGATCCCGAAGAGCCGGTCGTAGACCCCCAGGTCGGCGATCTCGACCTGCCCGCTGCGGCCGGTGCCTGGGGTGCCGGCGGTGGTCGCGGACTGGTGGGCCCGGCGCATCGCGGCCGCGGCGGCCACGTGGGCTGGGTCCGTGATCGTGGCCCCGGATCCCCAGGCCCGCTGGTGGGCGGCCACCGTGCGCCCAGCACAGATGACCGTGACGGTGTGCAGGTCCACGACCACCTCCACCAGCCGCCCGATCGCCCCCGGGTGCACGGAGTAGGCGGCCCCGGCGGCGGTGACGTAGTAGTCCCGGGGCAGGCGCGTGGTGAACCGGTGACCGATCACCGGGTCCACCGGCGGCAGGGACCCCATCGCCTCCCGCTCGGCGGCCAGGACCTGCACCGGGCGGGTGCGCGTGGTGCGGTGGGTGCGCTGGTTGGCGAGGACCAGCCAGTCGGTGAGCTGGTCCTGGAAGTCCCCCGGGGCGGTGAAGGTGCGCCCGGGCAGGAACGAGGTGGCCAGGTATCCGTTGAACCGCTCCACCACACCCTTGGTCTCAGGGTCGTAGGGGCGGGCCTGCACCAGGCGCACCCCGAGTGCCCCGCAGAATCCGGCCACGCCCTCGGCGAGCTTGCCGCCCCGGCCGATCCCGGCCTCGTTGTCCCACAACAGCTGCCGCGGCACCGCGGAGAAGCCGGCGGCCAGGCACCACCACATCCCCGCCAGCAGGTCCCCGGTCGTCCGGCTCGGCAGCACCGAGGCCACCGCGTAGCGGGAGTGGGAGGCGACCATCACCAGCACCGGGAAGTCCCGGAACACCCCGGCGTGGTCCGGGATCAGCCGGCCCGGGAACCACAGATCGCACTGAATCTGCTCCCCAGGATGATGCACCAGCCGGTCCGCCGGATCCGCGAGCCGGTACCCCGGGCGCAGCCGGGCCACGTTGGCGTAGAACCACGACCTCGACCCCTCCCAGCCGACCCGCTCGGCGAGCACCGCGGTGGGCATCGACGGGAACCGGCCCAGCAGATCCCGTACCGAGGCCTCGACCTCACTGAAGGCCCCCTCCACCGGCGGGCGCGGTGCGTAGGACGGTGGGTCCGTGGAGCGGATCGCCTTCGCCACCGTGTTGCGCGACAGCGACAACCTCCTGGCAATCGCCGCCTGCGACAAGCCCTCCACCCGATGCAGCTGACGGATCAGCGCCCAATCCTCCACAGTGATCACTCTCCAATCGTTGGACGAGCTGCTCACTTTTCGACCGGAACTTCAGCTACCTATTCGACCGGAACCGACACGCCGACGGCCTTGCGCAATCTGCTCGAGCTGACCGCGACGATCCGACTCGACGACGGCAGGGCCGCACCGGCCGGTGCTGGAATCGTGCGGCGCTAGCCACCGAAGGGCAAGACGCTCCGAACGTTCTCACCAACATAAGAACGTTCGGAGCCTCGCTTATGTATTACCCATTGTGTCAGTCGTCACACTGGCTACTGCCCTGCAACGGCGCGGACCAGCTGGAAACGGGGAGCTTTCCAACCCGCGGGCCGTCAAAGACGCTATGGACCACCGGTGATCTCAGCAGGCAACGGAGGGGGCCTCCCCCACCCCTCTCAGCAGACGAGGCTGGCGCTGGGAGCGCGCCTCTGGAAAGCAGCCAGGGGCACCTGTCTTGCTGGCCTTACCTGTCTCGCATCCCTCGGCTTGCAATACACATCGACGAGACACCTGGGTGCCCCTGAGATCATGCGGAACCGAGTGTCTCGGAACTACGTCTTAAATCCCATGCCCTCGAATCGTGTACGCATCGACTCTTGTGAGACACCCGTAGAGCTGCCGTAGTGAGACGCCGCGCGTGCGAGACAGGTCAGCTGAGCAGGTACGTGCGGACCCAGGAGCGATCGGCAGCGCAAGCGGGAGCAGCAGCACCATGAGCAGCGGTCAGGGGCTCACAGCTCGCAGGCGTCAGGCCAGACGGCCACACCGGCAGAGGCTGCCCGTAGGCTCGAATGCATGAACATCGCCGTCTTGATCCTCTTGTCAGTAGCCCTCGTACTCCAGATCATCGCCCTTGTCCTGGTGTCAAAGCCCTCGCTGGCCCCAGACACACAGGAGGAAGGCTTCTTCCAGGTGGATCCCCACGCCAAAGCGCGACGGATCGGGACCATCCTGGCGATCGTAGGCATCCTCCTCGCCTCGCTGGGCAGCGGACTATCCCTGTGGGCACTGGGCTTCAACTGACCACCAGCGCGCCCCTGGTCAGGCCTTCGGCGACGCTCCCGCTCCGGGCTCTGGAGAAGTGAAGTAGGAGCGGAAGTGCGCAGCCCGCGCTTTCGTGAGCTGCCGTGAGGCCTCCCTGAGCTGACGCCTGTGGTCCTCCGTGTCCTTCACGAGCGTGGCGATCTCCGCGCTCCTGGCAGGAGCTTCCCGGAGTGACTCCTGCGCGCTCGCCACATGCTTCTCGCCCTGCTGCAGCAGGACGCTTCCCTCGAAGTCTTTGACGATGTGCCACTCGACCCACGTCATCAGCTGTTCGGCATCTTCCGGGCTCATCTCGACTTCACGCCTGGCTGCCAGTCCGGCCTTGACCTTCCTGCGGAACTCCCGCTGCTCGCCCTCGATGCGCTCCCGAACGGCAGCCGTCTCCTCGACAAGTCGCTGCATCTGACGGGTCTGCTCCTCCTCCCGCTTCAGCAGCCGTCGTGATCTGCGCACGTGCTGCCGAGCCTGCCAACGAGCACGAGGTGCCAGCCCTCTGATCGCGTAGACCGACTCCGCTGAGCCCACGACCAGGAACTGAACTGCCGGGCCGAGCACGAGCATCGCAACGGAGTACATGATGACGTTCTGCGTGAGCCCTGGCATCCAGTCCGGCTGGGAGCGGTCAGGCCTGGAGGCCTCCAGAGCGGAGGGCAGCAGGAAGGCTGCCAGGCCCAGGACGCTGAACCAGATGGCCCCCTGCATCAGCTGGACCGCTGCTGGCACGCTGCCCCACTGACGTTGCAGCGCACGAGCTTCCACCACCACGGCCAGGGAGAGCAGCGCCAAGATCTGCGCTGCCGTGGCCCAGTAGGCATCGAGTGTGGTGTCGGGAGTATCGAGTGCAAACACCGTGACAGCCTGCGGCCGAGCCGAGTCAGCCCTGGGCATCTCCATCAGGATCAGCCGGCTTGCGGGCCTCCAGTGCCGTCCTGAGGATCCCCTCGATCTCCTCTGCCGTGTACTGCGGACCGAGCTCGATAGAAACGTCCTTCCGGGCAGGGTCATCGATGGCACCGAAAGCCACGATGATGCGATGCGGAACGTCCGCCGGTGCTGGAGACTCGCCAGACCTGAACCACGTCGTCATACGCTTAGCGATGTGAGTCACCGCCCCCACGGCTGTCCCCACGGCTGAACCTGCCAGCGCACCAGCAAAGCCGGGTGAGGTCTGCTCGAGGAAGAACCAGCCAGCGACCAGCTCTTCGATCGGACCAGCTGCGCCCCCGAAGTGCATGCGTGGCGGAGACTTGAGACCGTCAGCCTCGAATGCGCGGCGCGTCTCGTCCGACACAGGCCCACCGCCGAACATCGCGAACTCGCCCTGCAGTTGCATTGCCGCTCCCTCTGGATAGCCACTCAGCTACTCAGCAATTTACCTATGCACTGCGAGTTCGCCGGACTCCCACGCCGCCTCCCCTGTCGCAATCACCGGCAGTCATGCTGGGCAACATGACGGTGACAGAACACAGTTCGTTTGCACCAACTGGTTCACAGTTGGTGCCACGCGGCGCCGTCGTCGATTCCTCGGCGCCACGCAGCAGGACTGGGAGCCTCATCGAGGCTCCCCGTCCTGCTGCGTGCGGCTCAGTTGCGCGAGCTGCCGGTGTTCGTGCCCTCCCCGGAGTCGTCCCGGTGGTAGAGGTACTCGTTGCCGTGCTCGTCCTTCTCCACGTAGAAGTGCTCCTGGACCTCCTGGTACCACGTCTGCACGGCCTCGCTCATCTGCTCGCCCTCCTGGGACTGGGCCAGCCGGTCCCCGGGTCCGTAGACGCGCATCGCGATGGCGTTGAGGCGGTCGAGGATGCGGTGCTGCGGCTCGCCGTCCCGGTCGGTGCTGTGCTTGTTCCTCGCCATGACGTCCCCCGTTGCCGACTGTGATGGTGGTCACCATTCTAGCGCCCGCCCGGATGCGTGACAGGGGCCCACCGGCCGATCTGCCGGTGGGCCCCTGTCCGGTGCGCGTCGACCGCGCGGGCTACTCGGTCTCGCGGACCTCCCTGAGGGAGCCCGTGCTGGTGCGGTAGGCCCGCACGTACTCGGGCTGCTCCGGGTGGTCGATGGCGGGGGCGTTGGCCGGTTCCGAACCGTGCACGTAGTCCGGGGCCACGACGATCTCCTCGTCCACCACGGCTCCGCTGGAGGTGCGACGGTGGAACTCCTCGGGCGGCACGACCCGGCGCCACTGGCGGGTGGGCATGACGCCCACCTCGCCGGCGTCCTCGCGCAGCGCTCTCAGCAGGGAGTAGATCATCAGGTAGCCCAGGACGAAGAACGGCAGGCCGATGAGGATGGCCACGTTCTGCAGTGCCGCCAGGCCGGCGGCGCCGGTGGCGGTCAGCAGGATCGCCGCGATCAGGCCGATGGCCACGACCCAGAACACCCGCTGGTGCACGGGGGCCTCCTCCTCGTGGCCGCTGCCCATGTTGTCCATGACCAGGGCGGCGGAGTCGATCGAGGTGATGAAGAACAGCACCACGATCAGCACGCCCACCGCGGAGGTGACGGTCGAGAACGGGAAGTTCTCGAGGAAGACGAACATCGCACCGGGGATGTCGCCCTCGTCCACGACGGCCTCCACGAGGCCGCCGCCGCCGTTGAGCTGGATGTCGAACACGCCCATGCCGAAGATGCCGAACCAGATGACGGAGAACAGCGTGGGCAGCGCGAGCACGCCGGCGACGAACTGGCGGATCGTGCGGCCGCGGGAGATCCGGGCGATGAAGATCCCGACGAACGGGGACCACGTGATGGTCCACGCCCAGTAGAAGACGGTCCAGCCGCTCTGCCACCCGGTGTCCGCGAGGGCGTCGTTCCAGAACGCGAGGGCGGGGAGCATCTGCAGGTACGTGCCGGCGGACTCGACCATGCCCTTGAGCATCAGCACCGTGGGACCGGAGATGAGGATGAAGACGAGCAGGCCGATGGCGATGAGGATGTTGGTGTTGGACAGCCGCTTGATGCCTCGGTCCAGGCCCAGGGCCACGGAGATCGAGGCGACGATGCTGACGGCGGTGATGATCAGGATCTGGGACAGCGCCGACTCGGAGATGCCGAACAGCCGGGCCAGGCCGCTGTTGATCTGCATGGTGCCGAGTCCGATCGACACGGCCACGCCGAACAGGGTGCCGACGATGGCCAGGATGTCGATGCCCCGGCCGATCGGCCCGTGGATGCGCTCCCCCAGCAGCGGCTGGAACATGGAGCTGACCCGCGGCGGCAGGTTCCGCTTGTACATGAAGTAGCCGAAGGCCAGGGCGGGGAGGGTGAAGATCGTCCAGGTGTGCAGCCCGAAGTGGTAGAGCGTGAAGCCCATCGCCTCGGTCGCGGCTTCGATGGACTCCGGCTCCACGCCCTGCCGCGGCGGGTTCGCGAAGTGGTTCACCGGCTCGGCGACCGCCCAGAACATCAGGATGGTGCCGATGCCGGCGGCGAAGAGCATCGAGAACCAGGACAGGTTCGTGTGCTCGGGCCGCTCGTCGTCGGCCCCGAGCCGCACCTGCCCGAACCGGCTGACCATGAGGTAGACGAGGAACAGCAGGAAGACGGTCACGCCCATGATGTAGAACCAGCCGAGCTGGTCGATGACCCAGGCGGAGCCGTCGGCGAAGACCGTGTCCATGAACTCGGTGAACACCAGCGTCAGGATGACGAACGCGATGATCACCAGCGCGGAGCCGAAGAAGATGGTGGGACTTGTCCGTAGTCGCAGGGAGTCGTGCAGTCTGTTCAGCATTGACGTACTTCCCCGGCTGCCCCCGGCCCCGAACGAGCGGACGGCCGCCGTGTCTCGGATGTGTGCATCGATGCCCGTACCCTACCGCGCGGTCGCCTCGCTGTGGAGTCTTACTTCGCGGTCGGCGTGGGAGGCAGGCGCGGCTCCACGTGCCACTCCCACCACGCGTCGACACGGTCGAGCAGCCGCTGCACCGAGCCGTCGTTGACCAGCACGGAGTTCGACACGGCCGCGCGGTCCTCGTCCGTGGCCTGGGCCCCGATCCGGGCGCGGGCGTCCGCCTCCGTCATCCCGCGGTCCTCGACCATCCGGCGCACGCGCTCCTCCACGGGGGCCTGGACGGTGAGGACGAGGTCGAACCGGCCGTGCTGGCCGGTCTCCACGAGCAGCGGGATGTCCTCGACCAGCACGGCGTCCTCCCCCGCCGCGGCGGCCAGCCGCTCCGCCTCCGCACGGACCAGGGGGTGGATGATCGCGTTGAGCCGGGACCGCGCCTCGGGATCCGCGAACACCCGGGAGCCGAGCGCCGCCCGGTCCAGCCGGCCGTCCGGGGTCAGCACCGAGGGGCCGAACTCCTCGACGATCCGTTCCAGTCCGGGCCGGCCCGGCTCCTGCAGGGCCCGCGCGATGGCGTCGGCGTCGATCACCGTGGCCCCGAGCTCCATGAGCCGCCGGGAGACCGTGGATTTGCCCGAGGCGATCCCGCCCGTGAGTCCGATGGTCAGCATCCGGCCATGCTATCGGCCCGTTCCCCCGTGCCCCGGAGGGGCACGCGCCCCGCCACGCTCCGAGGGCCGGCCCCGGGGGCCCGGCCTAGAGTGGGGCGCATGGACCCCGACCCCCTGCTCAGCCGCGCCACCCGCTACACGACGCTCGCCGCCGGCACGGAGGCGGTGGCCGAGCTCGAGATCAAGCGCTCCCGCTTCCTGGCGGTGGTGCGGCGCACGGCCACGGAGGCCGAGGCGCGGGCGGCGGTCGACGACCTGCGGCGCAGCCACCACGACGCCCGCCACCACTGCTCGGCGTTCGTCCTGGGCCCCGACCGGGACGTCCAGCGCTCGTCCGACGACGGCGAACCGGCCGGGACCGCGGGGCTGCCCATGCTCGAGGCGCTCGTGCTGCGCCGCACGGCCGCGCCCGCACCGGACGGGGACGCCACCGACCTCTCGGACGTGAGCGCCGTGGTGGTCCGGTGGTTCGGCGGCACCCTGCTCGGCGCCGGAGGGCTGGTGCGCGCCTACTCGGAGGCCGTCTCGCAGGCCCTCGACGGCGCGACCCTGGTGACCCGCCGGCGGCAGCGGCTCTACCGGCTCCCGGCGTCCCACGCGGACGCGGGGCGGATCGAGAACGAGCTGCGCGCGGCCGGGACCACGGTCCTGGACACCGCCTACGGGGCCGCCGGCGCCGAGCTCGGGCTCGCCGTCCCCGACGACGACGGCGCCGTCGCCGCGCTGCGCTCCCGGGTGTCCGCCCTGACCGCCGGCGCCGGCGACCTGCGTCCCGTCGGCGTGGACTGGGTCGACTCCCCTGCCGGACGTCCGCACTGACGGGTCTACGCCGACCGGTCCGCGCCGACCGGTCCGTGCTGCCCGTCCGGCCCTGGTGGGTCCGCCGCCCGCCCCGGACCGCACGACCGCCCGCGCCCCCTCGGACAGCACGACGGCCCCCGCCCTGAAGGGCGGGGGCCGTCGTGGTCAGTGCCGTCCGGGACGGACCGGCGGTGCCTGTCGGATCAGGCGCCCGTCAGCTTCTCCCGCAGCGCGGCCAGGGCCTCGTCCGAGGCCAGCGTGCCGGAGTCGGCGGCCGGAGCCTCGGAGGAGTAGCTGGTCGGGGCCGGCGCCGCAGCGGGGGCCGACGAGGACGAGGAGGAGGACGAGGAGCTCGTGGTGCCGCCGGCGGCGGCCTCGGCGTCCTCGGCGATCGACTTGCGGACCTGCTCCTTGTGCGCCTCCCAGCGGGACTGGGCGTCGGCGTACTGCTGCTCCCAGGCGGCGCGCTGGGTCTCGTAGCCCTCGATCCACTCGTTGGTCTCGGGATCGAAGCCCTCGGGGTACTTGTAGTTGCCCTGGTCGTCGTACTCGGCGGCCATGCCGTACTGGGCCGGGTCGAACTCGGTGGAGTCCGGGTCCACGCCGTCGTTGGCCTGCTTGAGCGACAGCGAGATGCGGCGGCGGTCCAGGTCGATGTCGATGACCTTGACGAACAGCTCGTCGCCCACGGAGACGACCTGCTCGGCCATGTCCACATGGCGCTGGGCCAGCTCGGAGATGTGCACCAGGCCCTCGATGCCGTCCTCGACGCGCACGAACGCGCCGAAGGGGACGAGCTTGGTGACCTTGCCCGGCACGACCTGCCCGAGGGCGTGGGTGCGGGCGAACAGCTGCCACGGGTCCTCCTGGGTCGCCTTCAGCGACAGGGAGACGCGCTCGCGGTCCATGTCGACGTCCAGGACCTCGACGGTGACCTCCTGGCCGACCTCGACGACCTCGGAGGGGTGGTCGATGTGCTTCCAGGACAGCTCGGAGACGTGCACGAGACCGTCGACGCCGCCCAGGTCCACGAAGGCGCCGAAGTTGACGATCGAGGAGACCGTGCCCGTGCGGACCTGGCCCTTCTCGAGCTTGTGCAGGAAGTTGGAGCGGACCTCGGACTGCGTCTGCTCGAGCCACGCGCGGCGGGACAGCACCACGTTGTTGCGGTTCTTGTCCAGCTCGATGATCTTCGCCTCGATCTGCTGGCCGATGTACGGCGCGAGGTCGCGCACGCGGCGCATCTCGACGAGCGAGGCGGGCAGGAAGCCGCGGAGGCCGATGTCCAGGATGAGGCCGCCCTTGACGACCTCGATGACGGTGCCGGTGACGACGCCGTCGTCCTCCTTGATCTTCTCGATGTCGCCCCAGGCGCGCTCGTACTGAGCCCGCTTCTTGGACAGGATCAGGCGGCCTTCCTTGTCCTCCTTGGTGAGGACCAGAGCCTCGACCTCGTCACCCACGGTCACGACCTCGTCGGGGTCGACATCGTGCTTGATGGACAGCTCGCGGGACGGGATGACGCCCTCGGTCTTGTAGCCGATGTCGAGAAGGACCTCGTCGCGGTCGACCTTGACGACGGTGCCCTCGACGAGGTCGCCGTCGTTGAAGTACTTGATGGTCGCGTCGACGGCGGCGAGGAAGTCCTCCTCGGACCCGATGTCGTTGACGGCAACCTGCGGGGTGGTGGTGGTCATGTAGTAGGGACTCCGATGTGGATAGGTTCGTGATCAGTCGGAACGGAGATTGTCCGGCCGGACCGCGGCCGTTCCGAAGGATTGCTGGACAGGGCACGTGCAGAGCACGCACCGGGTCAGTCTACGGACGAGCGAAAAGGGAAGCAACACGGGCCGCGGGCCGGCGCCGCAGCCCGGATCAGAACTGCGTGACGCCGTAGGGGGCGGTCGGGGTCTCCATGAAGTCCTGGAGGTCCCGCAGCGCGTCCTCGTCCCGGGACACGATCAGTCCGGCCTGCGCGAGGGTGCTCGCCTTGACCGCCCCGAGGTACAGGGACCCGAGCACGTCCACTCGCATCGCCACGTCCGCCCCCTCGGGCAGCTCCACCGCGGGGACCGACCGTCCGGCGTCGTCGTCCGCGGTGCGGGGACGGTCGCCGATCCGCTCCACCACGGGCGTCCCCCCGGTGGTGTCCAGCGACCAGACGCCGTCGGCGTAGCCCATCGAGTCCACGAGGGAGACGACGATCCGCCCGCGCGCCGTGTACGGGCGCGCGCTCAGGGCCGCGGCGGGGTCGAGGACCCGAACCCACACCTTGTCCGACTCCGCGGTGACGCGGTACTTGGCGCGGTCCGCCATCGCCCACACCAGCGGGTCCTCGACGGGGGCGCGTCCGAAGCGGACCTGGTCCACGAGGTCCAGGGAGGTCACGAACTCCCACAGGGCGATCGCCACGTCCGGGGACGCGCCCACGAGGTCGAGCACCGTCAGGGTCAGCGGGTAGGAGGTGTTCGGCTCGAAGCGGTAGGTCACGTAGCCGTCCGGGCGCATCGCGTCGTCGTAGTGCACGGCGCAGCGCACCTCCGGGTCCGCCGTCTGCGGCGTGATGGCGTACTCCCCCGTGTACTCCGGCCAGTGGTAGGCGACCCGGCTCACGGACCCGTGCGAGCTCTCGTGGAAGCGCTGGAAGAGCACGGGGGCCAGCTGGCGCACCGCCTCCCCGTCGGCCATCTCCACGGTCCCCACGGTGGGGGCCTTGAGCTGCAGGCGGGTCGTGGCGTCCACGGTGACCTCGCGGTTGAACGTCGCCGCGCCGAAGCCGAACCGGCCGTAGATGGTGGCCTCGGTCGCGGTCAGCAGCGCCACGGGGTAGCCGTCCCGCCGGGCGCGGTCGAGCTCGCCCGTCATGAGCCGGCGCAGCAGCCCGCGGCGGCTGTGCGTGGGCCGGACCGTCACCTCGGAGATGAGCCGGGCGCGCAGCAGCCGGCCGCGGCCCGCGTTGAGCGAGCCCTCCCAGGAGGTGAAGGTCGCCACGGGCCGCTGCGTGGGCAGCGCCGCCTCCGGCACGGCGTGCGGGTAGGCCCCCCGCAGCCGCACGCGCTCGGCGTGCATCCACGACAGCGTGCGCTCGAGGGTCTCGTCGGTGGGCTCCGCCTGGTGGAAGCCCTGGCGGATGGCCCGGACCCACTCCACCGCCGCCGGGTTGGCGGCGACCCCGCCGGGACCCACGCCGAACTCCGCGAAGGTGTAATCGTGCCCCCCGGCCGAGTAGGACTCGGTCACGGTCCCGGGGGTGGACGGTGTCGTGGGAGCCTCGTGCGGGTGGTCCATGGCGTGTTCCTCGTTCGCGGTGGGGTTGGGGGGGCGGCCGGCCGGGGCCGGGGCGGGACGGTCAGTGGGCGGCCTCGTGCCAGGAGCTGCCCGCGCCGACGTTGACCTCCAGCGGCACCGACAGCTCGGCGGCCCCGCCCATCTCCTCGCGCAGCACCCGCTCCACGGTCCCGCGCTCCCCGGGGACCACCTCGACCACGAGCTCGTCGTGGACCTGCAGGAGCATCCGCGAGCCCAGCCCCTCGTCGGCGAAGCGCCGGTCCACGCCGAGCATCGCCTTCTTGATGATGTCGGCGGCCGAGCCCTGGATGGGGGCGTTGAGGGCGGCGCGCTCGGCCATGGAGCGCAGCTGCCGGTTGTCGCTGGAGAGGTCGGGGAGGTACCGGCGGCGTCCGTCGATCGTGGCCGTGTAGCCGTCCTCGCGGGCCTGCTCCACGATGCCGCGCAGGTAGTCGCGCACGGCCCCGAACCGGGTGAAGTAGTCGCTCATCAGGGTGCGGGCCTCGTCCACGGGGATCCGCAGCTGCTTGGAGAGCCCGAAGGAGCTCAGCCCGTAGACCAGTCCGTAGCTCATGGCCTTGACCTTGGAGCGCATCGGCGCGGTGACGTCCTCCGGCGCGACGCCGAAGATCTTGGCGCCGACGAAGCGGTGCAGGTCCTCGCCGCTGCGGAACGCCTCGATCAGCGCCTCGTCCCCGGACAGGTGCGCCATGATGCGCATCTCGATCTGGGAGTAGTCGGCGGTCAGCAGCTGCTCGTACTCCCGCCCGCCGTCCGGGCCCCCGACGACGAACAGCCCGCGGATGCGGCGGCCCTCCTCGGTGCGCACCGGGATGTTCTGCAGGTTGGGGTTCGTCGAGGACAGCCGGCCGGTGGCGGCGACGTTCTGCATGTAGGTGGTGTGCACGCGCCCGTCCTCGGCGATCGCCTTCTGCAGGCCCTCGACGGTCTGGCGGAGCTTGTTGGCGTCCCGGTAGGCCAGCAGGCTCGCGAGGAAGCGGTGCCCCTTCGAGTCGGGGTCGGTGCGGGTCAGCAGCTCGGCCACGGCGTCGGCGTCGGTGGTGAAGCCGGACTTGATCTTCTTCGTCCTCGGCAGGCCCAGCTCCTCGAACATCACCTGCTGCAGCTGCTTGGTGGAGCCCAGGTTCACGGGCTCCTCGATCTGCGCGTGCGCCTCCTGCTTCGCCTGCTCGATCACCCCGGCGAAGTCGTCGAGCAGGACCTGCACGCCGTCCGGGTCCACCGCGATCCCGGCGAGCTCCATGCGGCCCAGCACCGCGGCCAGGGGGAGCTCGAGGTCCGTGAGCAGACCTGTCTGGTGCGTCTCGGCCAGCAGCTCCCGCAGGTGCGCGGAGAGCTGGACGGTCGCGACCGCCAGCTCCGCCTCCCGCCGCAGCACGGCCGGCGCGGGCCAGGGCTCCTCGTCGAGGGACAGCTGCTGCTGGCCCTCCGCGTCCGCCCCGTCCGGCACGGGCGCCACGGCCAGGCCCAGACGGTCCTCGAGCAGGGCCGGGAGCTCGTAGCTGCGCCGCGCCGGCTGCAGCAGGTAGGCGGACAGCTGGGGGTCGTCCACCACGCCCTCCAGCGGGAGGCCGCGCACCACGAGGGACTTCCGGACGTCCTTGAGCCCGTCCACGATCTTGGGGCGGTCCGCGTCGGCGAGCCAGCGGGACAGCACGGACTCCAGGGCGGAGTCCGCGGCCGAGAGGTCCAGGAACAGCGCGTCCGGCTCGTGGCCGCCGCGGGCCAGGAGCGCACCGGAGAGCTCGCGGGCGCCCGGGAGCACGGCGTCGTCGTCGCGGTGCAGGGCGCGCAGCACCACCGGGTCCTGCCCGCCGGCCAGCCACCGCTCCAGCTCCTCGGCCGTGCCGGGGCGCGCGATCTCCCCCAGGCCCAGGTCGGCCGGCGCGGCGGCCTCGTCCTCGGGACGGCCGAACGCGTCGTAGAGCCGGTTCCGCAGTCCGTCGCCGAACTCGAGGTCGTCGAAGACCTCCCCCACCGCCTCGGGGTCCGGCACGGGCAGGCCCGCGTCGGTGAGGTCGACGCCCAGCCCCAGGTCGGTCACGAGGCGGTTGAGCCGCCGGTTGCGCTCGACCGCCTCGCGGTGCTCGCGCAGGGCCTCGCCCTTCTTGCCCTTGACCCGGTCCGCGTGCGCCAGGATCGCGTCGACGCCGCCGTAGGCGAGGATCCACTTCGCCGCGAAGCCCGCGCCGACGCCCGGCACCCCCGGGAGGTTGTCGGCCTGCTCGCCGGTCAGCGCCGCGAGGTCCGGGTAGTGCTGCGGCGGCACCTTGTACTTCTCCACCACGGCGGCGGCGTCCATGTGCTTGAGGTCGGACGGGGTGCGCCCGGGGTAGACCACCGTGACGTGCTCGTCGATCATCTGGAAGGCGTCCCGGTCCCCGGAGAAGACGAGCACCTCGTAGTCCTGCTCGGCGCCGCGGCGGGCCAGGGTGGCGAGGACGTCGTCGGCCTCGTGCCCCTCGGCGGTGACGATCGGCACGCCCAGGGCGTCGAGGATCCGGCGGATCTGCGGGATCTGCCCGTGGAACTCCTCGGGGGTCTCGTCCCGCCCGCCCTTGTACTCCTCGTACTCCTGGGAGCGCAGGGTGGGTCCCTCGAGGTCGAAGGAGACCACCAGGTGCGTGGGCCGCTGCTCGCGCACCAGCTTCACCAGGGTGTTCACGAAGCCGTAGACGGCCTCCGTGTGGCGCCCGTCGGACGTCACGAACGCGGGGCCGCCGCCGTACTCCGCGGCGCGGGACAGCGCGAAGAACGCGCGGAAGGCCAGGGAGTGGCCGTCGATCAGCAGCAGCTTGCGGTCGGGCCGCGAGACCGGGAGGGGGATCTCGACGTCGACGGGGTGGTCGGTCTCGGTCCCGACGGTCACCGTGCGGACGGCGGTGTCGGGGGTCGCGTCGGTCTGCGTCTGCTGCGTCGTGTTCGTCACGGACCCATCCTAGGGCCCGGGGCGGGGCCCGGGGCGGGCGGGCGGCGGGGCCCCGGCGGGTCAGGTGACCTGGTTGATGATGGCCTCGGCGACCTCGCGCATGGACAGCCGGCGGTCCATCGAGGTCTTCTGGATCCAGCGGAACGCCTCGGGCTCGGTGAGGCCCATCCTCGTGGTCAGCAGGGACTTCGCGCGCTCCACGAGCTTGCGGGTGGCGAACTGCTCCTTCATGTCCGAGACCTCGCGCTCGAGCGCGGCGATCTCCTCGGACCGGGAGATGGCGATCTCGATGGCGGGCACGAGGTCGTCCACCGTGAACGGCTTGACCACGTAGGCCATGGCCCCCGCCTCCCGGGCCCGCTCGACGAGCTCCCGCTGGCTGAACGCCGTGAGCAGCACCACCGGGGCGATCCGGTCCGAGACGATCTGCTCCGCCGCGGTGATCCCGTCCAGGACGGGCATCTTCACGTCCATGAGCACGAGGTCGGGGCGGAGCTCGTGCGCGAGCTCGACCGCGCGCTGGCCGTTCTCGGCCTCCGCGACCACCTCGTAGCCGGCGTCCTGGAGCATCTCCACGATGTCCAGCCGGATCAGGGTCTCGTCCTCGGCCACCACCACCCGCCGGGCCGTGCGCAGACCGGACTCCGCGGCCTCCTCGGGGAGGTCGTCGGTCACGACCTCGGGCTCCTCCGCCGGGGAGGGGTTCGGCTGCTCCGTCACGCTGACTCCTTGCCTGCTGGTGCGTCGTTCCCTGCGACGCGCGGGCCGCGGGGACGTCCGGGAACCGGGGCACCGGAGTGCCCGATTCCGCGCGTTCCGTCCGATCAGCCCCAGCCTATAACTGTTGTACAGTGGTCGAGCGCAGAAGCCGCCCTCCACGAGGCGGCGCGGACTGCGACCGGAAGCCCAAGTGGCGGAATTGGCAGACGCGCCGCACTCAAAATGCGGTTCCACTGGAGTGTGGGTTCGAGTCCCACCTTGGGCACCAGCACCCCGGACCGGCGGTCCGGGGTTTTCTCGTACCCCGGCCGGTGCCCTCCGCAGCAGGGCCCTCCGCAGCAGGGCCCACCGCAGAGGGGCCCTCCGTGCGGGCCGCGAGGGGACCGGCCCCTCAACCCGTGGCGTCCCGCTCCCGGACCAGGTTCGTGACGCGGGCCGTGGACAGTCTCCGTCCGCGGTCGTCGGTCACCACCACCTCGTGCACGGTGAGCGTGGCCCCGAGGTGCAGCGCCGTGCAGGTCCCGGTGACCGTCCCGGTGGCCACCCCGCGCTGGTGCGTCGCGTTGATGTCGACGCCCACCGCGTAGCGCCCCGGCCCGGCGTGCACGCTCGCGGAGGTCGAGGCGAGCGTCTCGGCCAGCACGCAGTGCGCTCCCCCGTGCAGCACCCCGCCCGGCTGGGTGTTCGGCCCCACCGGCATCGTGGCCACCGAGCGCCCGGGCGTGAGCTCCGTGAACCGGATGCCCATCGCCCGGGCGAGCCCGCCGATCCCGTGGCCGGGGAACGCGGCGTGCAGCTCCTCGGGGACCCCGTGCTCGCGCAGGTCCCGGGAGTGCTCCTCCGGGGTCATCGCCGCCGGCCCGGTCAGTCCTCGCGCCACGGTCCCACGCGCTCGCGCCGCTGACCGGCCAGCAGCTCCCCGGCGTCCGCCATGTCGCCCACGCGGTGCACCTTCACGAGGTTGGTGGTGCCGGCGACCCCGGGGGGCGAGCCGGCGCAGATCACGACGAGGTCGTCCTTGCCGGCGAGACCCTGCTCCTGCAGGTGCAGGTCCACCTGCCGGGTCATGTCGTCCGTGTGGTCGACCCTCGCCACGAGAATGGGCTGCACCCCCCACAGCAGGGACATGAGTGCCGTGACGAGGGGCTCGGGGGTGAAGGCGAGGATCGGGTGGGCCGGGCGCAACCGGGACAGCCGCCGGGCGGAGTCCCCGGACTGCGTGAACGTGCACAGGTAGCTGACGTCCAGCTGCCGCGCGATGGTCACCGCGGCACGGGTCACGGCGCCGCCGCGGGTGCGCGGCTCCGTCCCGAGGGCCGGGACGCGCTCCAGCGCCTGGCTCTCGATGGCCTCGATGATGCGGGCCATCGTCTCGATGGTCTCGATCGGGTACTTGCCCACCGAGGTCTCCCCGGAAAGCATGACCGCGTCCGCGCCGTCGAGCACCGCGTTGGCGCAGTCGGAGGCCTCGGCGCGGGTGGGCCGGGGGCTGTCGATCATCGACTCGAGCACCTGGGTGGCGACGATCACGGGCTTGGCCCAGCGGCGGGCGAGCTCGATGGCGCGCTTCTGCACGATCGGCACCTGCTCGAGCGGCAGCTCGACGCCGAGGTCGCCGCGGGCCACCATGATGCCGTCGAACGCGTCGATGATCTCGTGCAGGGAGTCGACCGCCTGCGGCTTCTCGATCTTGGCGATCACCGGCAGCCGCCGGCCCTCCTCGTCCATGATCTCGTGCACCCGCACGATGTCCTGGGCGTCGCGCACGAAGGACAGGGCGATGAGGTCCACGCCGCGGCGCAGCGCCCAGCGCAGGTCGTCCTCGTCCTTGTCGGACAGGGCCGGGACGTTCACGGCCACACCGGGCAGGTTGATGCCCTTGTTGTTGGACACCGGTCCGCCCACGACCACCTCGGTGGTCACGGTCGAGTCCGAGACGGCGGTGGCGCGCAGGGCCACCCGGCCGTCGTCGATGAGCAGCGGGTCCCCCACGTTCACGTCGCCCGGCAGGCCCTTGTGCGTGGTGGAGCAGAGGCCACCCGTGCCCTCGACGTCCTCGGTCGTGATGGAGAACTCGTCCCCGGGCAGCAGCTCGTGGGGTCCGTCCGCGAAGCGGCCGAGCCGGATCTTCGGTCCCTGGAGGTCGGCCAGGATCGCGACCGTGCTGCCGAGGTCCGACGAGGCGCGCCGCAGGTTCTCGTAGGACGCGTCGTGCACCGAGTGGTCGCCGTGGCTCATGTTGAGCCGCGCCACGTTCATGCCGGACCGGATCGCCTGGGAGAGGTTCTCGTAGGAGGAGATGGCCGGGCCGATCGTGGCCACGATCTTTGCGCGTCGCATGTGTGCCGCCTTCGGTTGAGGGGTGCCGCCGGGAGGTCCTTCGGAGCAGTG
>NZ_JBISWJ010000110.1:0-40434 GCF_044462225.1 Kocuria kalidii
GCACCCGGGCCGGGGCGGCCCGCGCCGGGCTGCGCGGGAGGCGCTACAGGGAGAGGTCGATGGCTCGGTCGGTCGGGGCCACCGGCTCCGGCAGACGGGTCGAGCCCATGAGGAACCGCTCGACGGCGGCCGCGCACGCGCGGCCCTCGGCGATCGCCCAGACCACCAGGGACTGGCCGCGGCCGGCGTCGCCGCACGCGAACACGCCGTCCACGTTGGTCATGTACTGGTCGTCGCGGGCCACGTTGGTCCGGCCGTCCAGCTCGGCGCCGATCTGCTCGGTGATCTCCCCGGACTCGTTGCCGGTGAAGCCCAGGGCCAGCAACACCAGGTCCGCCGGGATCACCCGCTCGGTCCCCTCCTTCGGCGCGCGGCGGCCGTCGGGCAGGTACGCGGTCTCGGCGACCTTCAGCCCGGTCAGCCGGCCGTCCTCCCCCACGAACTCCACGGTCGAGGCCAGGTAGGTCCGGTCGCCGCCCTCCTCGTGCGAGCTCGAGACCTCGAAGACCCGGGGCATCATGGGCCACGGATCGGCGTCGGAGCGGTCCGCGGCCGGCTTGCGCCCGATGGCCAGCGAGGTGATCGACGCCGCGCCCTGGCGGTTGGCGGTGCCGATGCAGTCCGACCCGGTGTCGCCGCCGCCCAGGACGATGACGTGCTTGCCCGCGGCGTCGATCTGGTCCGCGACCTCGTCGCCGGCCACCACCCGGTTGCCCTGCACGAGGTAGTCCATCGCGAAGTGGACGCCGTCGAGGTCCCGGCCCGGGATCCCCAGGTCACGCGGGACCGTGGCGCCGGTGGCGACCACCACGGCGTCGTAGCGGCGCTTGAGCTGGTCCCAGGTGATGTCCTTGCCGATCTCCACCCCGGGGCGGAAGCGGGTGCCCTCGGCGCGCATCACGTCCAGCCGCCGGTCGAGCACCTCCTTCTCCATCTTGAAGTCGGGGATGCCGTAGCGCAGCAGGCCGCCGATCCGGTCGTCGCGCTCGTAGACCGCCACCGTGAACCCCGCCTGCGTGAGCTGCTGGGCGACGGCGAGGCCGCCCGGGCCGGAGCCCACGACCGCCACCGTCTTGCCGACCAGGCGCTGCGGGACGAACGGCTTGACGATGCCCTCGTCGAAGCCCATCTCCCCGATCGAGTACTCGATCTGCTTGATGGTCACCGCGGGCTGGTTGATGCCGAGCACGCACGAGGACTCGCACGGCGCCGGGCAGACCCGCCCGGTGAACTCCGGGAAGTTGTTGGTGGCGTGCATGCGCTCGACCGCCTCGGTGTCGAGGCCCCGCCACACGAGGTCGTTCCACTCGGGGATCAGGTTGCCCAGCGGGCAGCCCTCGTGGCAGAAGGGGATCCCGCAGTCCATGCACCGGCCGGCCTGCTTCTGCAGGACCCCCCGGTCCTGGGCCTCCTGGACCTCCTTCCAGTCCATGATCCGGACCGGCACCGGCCGCTTGGGGCGGTCGACGCGCTCGGTCACCTTCAGAAAACCGCGCGGATCAGCCACGGGTCGTCACCTCCAGGATCTTGTGCCAGGCCTCGTCGCCGTCGGGGTCCTGCCCCTGCGTCCGGGCCTCTTCGCGGATGCCCTGCACGGCGGCGTACTCCCGCGGCAGGACCTTGGTGAAGCGCCCGAGCGTGGCCACGGGGTCGGCCAGGAGCCGGTCCGCGAGCTCGGAGCCGGTCTCCTCGGCGTGCCTCGTGATGAGCCCGACCACCGTCTCGGCATCCGCCTCGTCCAGCGGCAGCAGCTGCAGCTCGCCGCTGTCCCGCGCCTGCTTGTTGACCGAGGTCTCGGCGAGGTCGATGACGTAGGCCACGCCGCCGGACATGCCGGCGCCGAAGTTGCGGCCGGTGCGGCCGAGCACCAGGGCGGTGCCGCCGGTCATGTACTCGCAGCCGTGGTCGCCGATGCCCTCGACCACCGCGGTGGCGCCCGAGTTGCGCACCAGGAACCGTTCGCCCACGGTCCCGCGCAGGAAGATCTCGCCGCTCGTGGCGCCGTAGCCGATCACGTTGCCCGCGACGACGTTCTCGGACGCCTCGAACACCGCGTCCCGCTCGGGGCGCACGATGAGCCGTCCGCCGGAGAGGCCCTTGCCGCTGTAGTCGTTGGCGTCGCCCTCCAGGCGCAGGGTGATGCCCTGCGGGAGGAACGCGCCGAGGGACTGCCCGGCCTGGCCGGTGAGCGTCACGTCGATCGTGTCGTGCGCGAGGACGTCCGTGCCGAACGTCCTCGTCACCACGTGGCCGAGCATCGTGCCCACCGCGCGGTCCGTGTTGATGATCCGCTGCTGGATCCGCACGGGCTCCCGCTTCTCGAGGGCGGCCCGGGAGAGGCGGATGAGCTCGTTGTCGAAGTGCTTCTCCAGTTCGTGGTCCTGGCTGCGCGTGTTGCGCACCGCGGCCCCGCGGTGCTCGAGCACCGTGGAGTGCAGGATCGGCGAGAGGTCGAGCCCGTGCGCCTTCCAGTGGTCGATGGCGTCCTTGGTCTCGAGGACCTCGGCGTGCCCGACGGCCTCCTCGATCGAGCGGAACCCGAGCTCGGCCAGGTACTCCCGGACCTCCTCGGCGATGAACTCGAAGAAGTTGACGACGTGGTCGGCCTGGCCCGTGAACCGCTTGCGCAGCTCCGGGTTCTGGGTGGCCACGCCCACCGGGCAGGTGTCGAGGTGGCACTTGCGCATCATGATGCAGCCCTCCACGATCAGCGGGGCCGTGGCGAAGCCGAACTCCTCCGCGCCGAGCAGCGCCGCGATGACCACGTCGCGCCCGGTCTTCATCTGCCCGTCGGCCTGGACGACCACCCGGTCCCGCAGCCCGTTGAGCATCAGGGTCTGCTGGGTCTCGGCGAGGCCGAGCTCCCACGGGGCGCCGGCGTGCTTGAGCGAGTTCAGCGGCGCCGCGCCGGTGCCGCCGTCGTGCCCCGAGACGAGCACCACGTCCGCCTTGGCCTTGGTCACGCCCGCGGCCACGGTGCCGATCCCGATCTCGGAGACCAGCTTCACGTGCACGCGGGCCTGCGGGTTGGAGCGCTTGAGGTCGTAGATCAGCTGCGCCAGGTCCTCGATCGAGTAGATGTCGTGGTGCGGCGGCGGCGAGATCAGGGACACGCCCGGGGTCGAGTGGCGCGTCTGGGCGATCCACGGGTAGAGCTTCTGGGCCATCAGCTGGCCGCCCTCGCCGGGCTTGGCGCCCTGGGCCATCTTGATCTGGATGTCGTCGGCGTTGGTCAGGTACAGGCTCGTGACGCCGAACCGCCCGGAGGCCACCTGCTTGATCGCCGAGCGCCGCCGCGGGTCGAGCAGACGGTCGACGTCCTCGCCGCCCTCACCGGTGTTGGACTTGCCGCCGATCCGGTTCATCGCGATCGCCAGGGTCTCGTGCGCCTCCTGGGAGATGGAGCCGTAGCTCATCGCACCGGTCTGGAAGCGCTTGACGATCGAGCTGACGGACTCGACCTCCTCGAGCGGCACCGGCGTGCGGTCGGCGGAGAAGCCCAGCAGCCCGCGCAGGGTCAGCAGCTTCTTGGTCTGGTCGTCCACGAGCTTGGTGTAGGACTTGAAGATGTCGTAGCGGCCGGTGCGGGTCGCGTGCTGGAGACGGAAGACGGTCTGCGGGTTGAACAGGTGCGGCGGGCCGTCCCGGCGCCAGTCGTACTCGCCGCCGGTCTCGAGGTCCCGGTAGGGCTCGGTCACGCCGTCCTCGGGATAGGCGCGCCGGTGCCGGGACGCCGTCTCCTCCGCGATCACGTCGAGGCCGATGCCGCCGATCTGGGTGTGGGTGCCGGTGAAGTAGTCGTCCACGAGCTCCCGCGACAGGCCGAGGGCCTCGAAGACCTGGGCGCCGCAGTAGGAGGAGACCGTCGAGATGCCCATCTTGGACATGATCTTCTGCACACCCTTGCCCAGGGCCTTGATCAGGTTGTGCACCGCGTGCTCCGCGGTGATCCCGGTGAGGTCGCCCGAGCGCACGAGCTCCTCCGCGGACTCCATCGCCAGGTACGGGTTCACGGCGGACGCCCCGTAGCCGATGAGCAGCGCCACGTGGTGGACCTCGCGCACGTCGCCGGCCTCCACGATCAGCGCTACCTTCGTGCGGGTCGCCGAGCGCAGGAGGTGGTGGTGCACGGCGGAGGTCAGCAGCAGCGAGGGGATCGGCGCCCAGGCGCCGTTGGAGTCGCGGTCCGAGACGATCACGTACTCCACGCCGCGGGCCACGGCCGCGGAGACCTTCTCGCTGATCTCCGCGATCCGGGCGCGCAGGGAGTCCGCGCCGCCGTCGGGGCGGTACAGGCCACGGATCTTGAGGGCCGCGGGCAGCCCGTCCTCGTTCTCGATGTGCAGGAACTGGTCCAGCTGGTCGTTGTCGATGACCGGGAAGTCCACCTGCACCTGGCGGGTGCACACCCGCTCCGTGGTCAGCAGGTTCCCAGTGGGCCCCACGGACCCGCGCAGGCTCGTGACGAGCTCCTCGCGGATGGCGTCCAGCGGCGGGTTGGTGACCTGGGCGAAGGACTGCACGAAGTAGTCGAAGAGGGTGCGGGACTTCTCGGAGAGCACCGCGATCGGGGTGTCGGTGCCCATCGCGTAGATCGGCTCGGCGCCCTTGGCCGCCATGGGCCCCACGATCATCTTCAGCTCCTCCTGCGTGTACCCGAAGGTCTTCTGGCGCAGGGTGATGGAGGAGCGCGGGTGGACCATGTGCTCGCGCTCGGGCAGGTCCTTGATGTCGATGATGTTGTCGTCGGCCCACTCGGCCCACGGGGCGGCCGAGGCGACCTGCTCCTTGATCTCGGCGTCCTCGACGATCCGCCGCTGCGCGGTGTCCACGAGGAACATCGCGCCCGGGGAGACACGGCCCTTGCGCACGATCTTGCGGTCCCCGACGTCGACGACGCCGACCTCCGAGGCGAAGACGACCAGGCCGTCCTCGGTGACCCAGAACCGGCCCGGGCGCAGCCCGTTGCGGTCCAGCAGCGAGCCGACCTGCACGCCGTCGGTGAAGGCCACGGCGGCCGGCCCGTCCCACGGCTCCATGAAGGAGGCGTGGTAGCGGTAGAACGCCTTGCGGGCGGGGTCCATGGTCTCGTGGTTCTCCCAGGCCTCCGGGATCATCATCATCATGGCCTGGGTGACGGGGCGGCCCGAGAGCACGAGCAGCTCGGCGACCTCGTCCAGGGACTGCGAGTCGGAGGCGCCCTCCGAGCAGATGGGGAACAGCTCCTCGGGGTTGCGGCCCAGCAGCGGGGACTTCAGCTGCGACTGGCGGGCGCGCATCCAGTTCCGGTTGCCCTTGACGGTGTTGATCTCGCCGTTGTGCGCGAGCGTGCGCATCGGCTGGGCCAGCGGCCACGAGGGGAAGGTGTTGGTGGAGAACCGGGAGTGCACGATCGCGAGCTCGGTGGTGAACCGGTCGTCGGACAGGTCCGGGTAGAAGGGCTCGAGCTGCTGGGTGGTCAGCATGCCCTTGTAGACGATCGTGCGCGAGGACAGCGAGGGGAAGTAGACGCCGGCCCGGTTCTGGGCGCGCTTGCGCAGCCGGAACGCCTTCTGGTCCAGGCGCTGCCGGGCGGCCTCGTCCTCGGGCGCCGGCGCGGTCTCCGCCACGAACAGCTGCACGAAGTAGGGCATGACCTCGAGCGCGGACCGGCCGACCACGGACTCGACCACCGGGACGGGCCGCCAGCCCAGGACCTGCAGGTCCTCCGAGCCGGCCAGCTCCTCGAGGACGCCCTGGATCCGCTCGGCGTTCTCGCCGCCGTGCGGGAGGAACGCGGTGCCCACGGCGTAGCCCCCCGCGGGCGGCAGCTCGAAGTCCAGCACCGCGCGGAAGAAGGCGTCCGGCAGCTGCGTCAGGAGCCCGGCGCCGTCCCCGGTGCCCTCGTCTCCGCCCACGGCCCCGCGGTGCTCCAGATTGCGCAGGGCGGTCAGGGCGGCGTCGACGATCTCGTGGCTCGGGATGCCGCTGAGGGTCGCGACCACGGCCAGGCCGCAGGCGTCCTTCTCCTCGTCCGGGTGGTAGAGACCCTGCTCCTCGGGCGCGTTCGAGAACTGCTCGAACGGGGACGCCGCCTGCTCCTGCGCGGTCTCGGCGGGACGCCGGTCCGTGCCGACCTGGTCGGGATTGTCACCGGGGGTGCCGGCCGGGGTAGAAGTCATGACAGACGTCTCCTCACCATGGGATGCGGTCAACAGGAGCGGCCCCCGCGGCAGAGCTCCGGTCGGGAGGTGCCGCCGGATCGTGAGCTGCCGCCGGCACCCTCGGGCAGTGGTCGAGGAGGTGCAGGACGGTCGAAGGGCCCCGTTCCATGAATGTCCGACGATGGACGATCGTGGCGGGCGCACGAGCGGTGGACGTGGTTCACCCGTCGTCCGGTCATGCGCCAGAAAAATCTAGCACTCAGATGTTACAGCTCTGAAAACTCCCGAGCCACACGCCCGGTCCCGGCGCCGGGCGGGGTATCAGGTGCGCGCGGCGTCCACGGCGCCGCCCCGGGCCCTGCGGCGGCGGTGCACGATCACGGCGAACAGCGTCAGCCCCAGCAGGACGACCCCCAGGGACGTCCAGACGTGCACGCGGGCCCCCAGCACCATGAGGGACGGGTCGATCCGCAGGAACAGCTCGATGAGCATCCGGCCGATGCCGTAGTGCACGAGGTAGAGGGCGAAGAGGCGCCCGCCGTCGAGGCGGAACCTCCGGTCGAGGGCCAGCAGCAGCACCACGCCGAGCAGGTTCCACAGGGACTCGTAGAGGAACGTCGGGTGGAAGAGGGTGTCCGCGGGCAGGCCGGCCGGGAAGGTGGCGCTGCCGGGGTCGATCTCCAGACCCCACGGCAGCGTGGTGGGCCGCCCGAAGAGCTCCTGGTTGAACCAGTTGCCCCAGCGCCCGATGGCCTGGGCCAGCAGCAGCCCGGGCGCCGCGGCGTCGGCGAAGACGGCCAGGGAGACCCCGTGCCGGCGGCACACCCACCACGCGGCGACGGCACCGAAGGCCACGGCCCCCATGATCCCGAGCCCGCCCTCCCAGATCCGCAGCGCGTCGACCGGGTCGGCCCCCGGGCCGAAGTAGCCGGCGGGGTCGGTGACGAGCACGTGGTAGACCCGCGCGCCCACGATCCCGGCGGGCACGGCCCAGAGCACGACGTCCCACACGATGTCGGGGTCGAGCCCGCGGGCCTCCCAGCGGCGCGTGGTCAGCCACAGGGCCGCGGCGATGCCCGCGAGGATGCACAGGGCGTAGGCGTGCACCGTCAGCGGGCCGGCCGAGAAGCCGGTCCAGTCCGGGGACGGCAGGCCCTGGCCGAGCGGGACGCTCATGAGGGCGGGCACGGGGGGAACGGCGCTCAGCAGCATGCGGTGGGGCCTCGGCTCGTGGGGTGGTCGGGACGCGGAGGCCCACCCGTGGAGGGGCGGGTCCGCCCCGTCACGCTATCAGGCGCGCCCGGCCAGTTCCCGGGCCAGCGCGCCCACGGCCTCGGGACCGCCGTCGGCCAGGGCCTTCACCAGGGCCGTGCCCACGATGACGCCGTCCGCGTAGGCGCCGATCTCCTCGACGTGCTCCCGGCGGGAGACGCCCAGGCCCACGCACACGTGCTGCGCCCCGGCCGCGCGCGTGTCCGCGACGAGCTGCTCGGCGACGTCGGAGACGGCGTCGCGGGCGCCGGTGACGCCCATCACGGAGACAGCGTAGACGAAGCCGCTCGCGGCTTTGACCACCAGGTCGAGCCGCTCCCGCGAGGAGGAGGGGGCCACGAGGAAGATCCGGTCCAGACCGTGGGCCCGGGACGCGGCGAACCAGTCGCCGGCCTCGTCGGGGATCAGGTCGGGGGTGATGATGCCCGCTCCCCCGGCCTCGGCGAGGCGCGCGGCGAACGTGTCGACGCCCATCTGCAGGACGGGGTTCCAGTAGGTCATCACCACCGGCACCGCCTCGGTGCGCTCGGCCACGGCACGGACCACGCGGAAGACGTCCGCCACCCGGAAGCCGTTGGCGAGGGCGGTCGTCGTCGCGTGCTGGATCACGGGACCGTCCATGACGGGGTCCGAGTACGGGATCCCGATCTCGATGACGTCGGCGCCGTTGGCACCCAGGGCCACGGCGGCCTCGATGGACTCCTCCACGGTCGGGAAGCCGGCCGGGAGGTAGCCGACCAGGGCCGGTCGTCCCAGCGCCCGGCACTCGGCGATGCGGGCCGCGAGGCGGGAGGCGGGGTCGGCCTCCAGCCCGGCCGGCAGGAGGCGGGACGCGAGGTCGGCCCCGGAGGTCTCGTGCTCGGTGGTGCTCACAGTCGCTCGCCCTTCTCGCCGAGCTCTGCCTCGGCGCTGTCGTCCGGGAGCAGCCCGAACCATTCCGCGGCGGTCGCCACGTCCTTGTCGCCGCGGCCCGACAGGGAGACGACGATGATCTTCTCCGCGGCAGCCTCCGGACCGAGCTCCTCGGCCCAGCGGCGGCCGATCTTCAGGGCCCCGGCCAGGGCGTGGGACGTCTCGATGGCGGGGATGATGCCCTCGGTGCGGCACAGGAGCCGGAAGGCCTCCATGGCCTCCTTGTCGCTGATCGCCTCGTAGCGCGCCCGTCCGATGTCGTGCAGGTAGGAGTGCTCGGGACCCACGGCCGGGTAGTCCAGGCCCGCGGAGATCGAGTGCGACTCCAGCGTCTGCCCGTCCTCGTCCTGCATCAGGTAGGTCTTCGCCCCGTGCAGCACGCCGGGTCGGCCCAGGGAGATCGTGGCGGCGTGCCGTCCGGTCTCCACGCCGTCCCCGCCGGCCTCCAGGCCGTACAGCTCCACGGCGGGATCGTCCAGGAAGCCGTGGAAGATGCCGATGGCGTTCGACCCGCCGCCCACGCACGCCGCGACGGCGTCCGGGAGGCGCCCGGTCTGCGCGAGGACCTGCTCCCGGGTCTCCTCGCCGATCTGCTCGTGGAAGTAGCGGACCATCGAGGGGAAGGGGTAGGGGCCCGCGGCGGTGCCCAGCAGGTAGTGGGTGTGCTCGACGGAGGCGACCCAGTCACGCAGGGCCTCGTTGATGGCGTCCTTGAGCGTGCGGGAGCCGTTCGTCACGGGCACCACGGTGGCGCCCAGCAGCTCCATGCGCGCCACGTTGAGCGCCTGCCGGCGGGTGTCCTCCTCGCCCATGTAGACCACGCACTCCATGCCGAAGAGGGCGGCCGCGGTGGCGGAGGCCACGCCGTGCTGCCCCGCGCCGGTCTCGGCGATCAGCCGGGTCTTGCCCATCCGCCGCGCCAGCAGGGCCTGGCCCAGCACGTTGTTGATCTTGTGCGAGCCGGTGTGGTTGAGGTCCTCCCGCTTGAGGAAGATCCGGCACCCGGCCTCCTCGGCGAAGCGCTGGGCCTCGGTGAGCAGCGAGGGCCGGTTCGAGTAGTCGCGGGAGAGCCGCTGGAACTCGTCGGTGAACTCCGGGTCGGCCTTCGCCTTCTCGAACACGTCGGTGAGCTCGTCGAGGGCGGCGATGAGGGACTCCGGCATCCACCGGCCCCCGAAGTCCCCGAAGTACGGGCCCGGGGCCCCGCGCAGGGAGGAGGCCTCCGCGGCTGCGGCCTCGGCCTCGGCCTCGGGGGCGTGCCGCCGGGCGCGGGCGGCCGCACCGGCGGCCCGGAAGCCCGCGATGGTCGACGCGGGATCCGCGCTGCGCACGAGGGCCTCGCCCACGAGGACGGCCTTGGCGCCGTGGGAGGCGTAGAGGGCGATCTGCTCCTCGCCCTCGACGCCGGACTCGGCCACGACCACCGCGTCCGGGGGCAGGAGCTCCGCCAGCCGCCCGAAGGTCGCGACGTCGATGTCGAGGGTCTTCAGGTTGCGGACGTTCACGCCCACGATCCGGGCGCCGACCGCCACGGCGCGCTCGATCTCCTCGGGGGTGTGGGTCTCCACCAGGGCGTGCATGCCCAGCTCGCGGGTCAGCTCGAGGAAGCGGCGCAGCTCGTCGTCGGTCAGTGCGGCCACGATGAGCAGGACGAGGTCGGCCCCGTGGGCCCGCGCCTCCCAGATCTGGTACTCGTCGACCGTGAAGTCCTTGCGCAGCACCGGGACCCCGACCGCCGCGCGCACGGCGTCGAGGTCCGCCAGCGAGCCGTTGAAGCGCCGCTGCTCGGTGAGCACGGAGATCACGGAGGCGCCGCCGTGCTCGTAGGACGCGGCCAGGCGCGCGGGATCGGTGATCGGCGCCAGCGCGCCCTTGGAGGGGCTGGAGCGCTTGACCTCGGCGATGACCTGCACGGCGTCCGGGCCGGGCCCCCGCAGGGCCGCCTCGGCGTCCAGGGCCGGCGGCCGCTGGGCGGCCATCCGGCGGAGCTCGTCGACACCGACGCGCTCGCGGCGCTCCGCGAGGTCCTCCCGGACGCCGTCGATGATGGCGTCCAGGACCGTCCCGGTGCTCTGTTGCGACATGGTTTCCCGTCCTCTCGGCGGCGCCGGCCGCCCTGGTGCGTTCCGGGGACCGGCGCGGCAGGCGCGCGTGCCCCGTGTCCGTGGCCGGCCCGCGCCGGCCCGGTGTCAGCCCTGGTGGTTGCGGGCCTCGTGCTTGCGCTGCTCGGAGCCGTGGCCGTGGCCCATGGAGCGGAGCACGGCCCCGGCGATGAGTCCGACGACGACCAGCACGATGCCCACGATCAGCACGACGGTGCTGCCCACCGTGAACCCGACCACGCCCACGATGACGCCCACCGACATGATGCCGATGGTCACCCAGGCGGCCAGCGTGTTCCCGTGCCCCACGAAGCCCGTGTGGTCGAGGACGATCTCGTTTCCGTTTGCCATCTCGTTGCACTCCCGATTTCCCTGCCGGAGCCGGGCGGCTCCGATCCCACGGCCCCGGCGAGGGGCGGCGGTTGCTGACAGTCTGTCCCGCTCCATTGTGCCACCCCTCGGCCGGAGTCCCGCACGCTCCGCGGGGCCTGCGCGCCTCGTGCACCCCGGCACGGCCGGCTCCCGTCGGTGCGGAGGGCCGGCAGGCCTCAGGCGGTGGGGTCCCGGCCCTCGGTGAGGGCGTCCCAGGAGTCGATCTCGCCGCCGCGGCCTCCTGCCGCGCCGGCGGACTCCTCCGCCCCGGAACGCTCGTAGCGCCGGCCCGTGGTCCACGACCGGCCCGCGACGAGGGTCCAGGCGCCGCACAGCGCCACCAGTGCCGCGGCTGCCGCGGCGAGCCACGGCCAGACCGTCACGGCGAAGTCACCGCCGGCGTTGATCATGCCGGTGGCCTCCCCCACGACGGTCCGCGCGGCACCGGCGGGGTCCGCCAGCACCGCCACGGACGCGGCCAGGGCACCGGCACCGGCCAGCAGGACCACCACGGCCACGACGGTGCGCAGCACCCGCCCGGAGATGGCGGTGGTGAGGGCACCGGCGGCCGCGACCAGACCGAGGGCGGTGACCGCCGGAGCGGCATCGGACCCGGCGACGTCCACGGTCACGGGCTGGAGCGTGGTCTGGACGGTCGCGGAGATCCACGTGGCGGCCGAGCACGCGAACACCGCGAGGGCCGCGACCAGCGTGCCGAGCACCACCGTGGGCCGCCGCGACAGGAGCCCCCGCCGGGACCGGCGGGCCTCAGGCACGCCCGGCTCCCGTCTCCGGCACGGCCACGCTGTCGAGGTCCAGGACGTGCAGCCGCTCGGCGAGCAGGACGGCCCGCAGCGGGGCGGTGGCCTTGGTGAGGGACTCGAGGGCCTCGGTCTCGGGGTCCGAGTCCGCGACGATCCCGCCGCCGGCCTGCACGTAGGCCCTGCCGTCGACGAGCAGGGCCGTGCGGATGGCGATGGCCATGTCCATGTCTCCCGCGAAGTCGAGGTAGCCGACCACCCCGCCGTAGACGGCGCGGCGCAGCGGCTCGTACTCGTCGAGCAGGCGCAGGGCCCTCGGCTTGGGCGCCCCCGAGAGGGTCCCGGCGGGGAACGTCGCGGCGAGCACGTCGTAGGCGGTGGCGTCCGGGCGCATCCGGCCGACCACGTTGGAGCACAGGTGCATGATGTGGCTGAAGCGCTCGACCTCCATGAACTCCGTGACCTCCACGGATCCCGGGACGGCGACCTTGGAGATGTCGTTGCGGGCCAGGTCCACGAGCATGAGGTGCTCGGAGCGCTCCTTCTCGTCCTGGAGCAGGTCCCGCTCCAGCGCGAGGTCCTCCTCGACCGTCCGCCCCCGCGGGCGGGAGCCGGCGATGGGGTGGGTCACCGCCTGGTCGCCGTTCACCGTCACGAGGGCCTCCGGGGAGGAGCCGACGATCGAGAAGGGCCGCCCGCCCGCGTCCTCGAAGCTGTAGAGGTACATGTACGGGCTGGGGTTGATCGCGCGGAGCATGCGGTAGACGTCGAGGGAGTCGGCGGTGCACTCGGTCTCGAAGCGGCGGGAGACGACCACCTGGAAGATGTCCCCGTCCACGATGGCCTTCTTGCCCGCCACGATGGAGTCCATGAAGAGGCTGCGGTCCCAGCTCTGGCCGACCCGGGACTCCAGGTCACCGCGGATCTCGTCGGTGCCGGTGAGCGTCGAGGCCGTGACGTGGTCCAGCGGCCGGGCGAGCCGCTCGAGCATCGCGTGCACGCGGTCGACCGCGTCGGCCCACGCCTCGTCGACGCGCTCGTCGGTGTCGTCGAAGTTGATCGCGTTGGCCACCAGCATCACGGTGCCGTCCGTGTTGTCGTGGATCGCGACGTCCGAGACCAGGTTCATGGCCAGCTCGGGGATGCGCAGGTCGTCCTCGGGCGGGTGCGGCAGCTTCTCCCAGCGGCGCACGGCCTCCCAGCCCACGAAGCCCACGAGCCCCGAGGTCAGCGGGGGGACGTCCGCGAAGCGCTCCGTGTGCAGCAGCGCCATGGTGTCCCGCAGCGCCTCGACGGGATTGCCGCCGGTGGGTGCGCCGGCGGGGGCCCGGCCGATCCAGTGCGCCTGCCCGTCCCGGGCGGTGAGGGTGGCCTGCGAGTTCGCGCCGACGAACGAGTAGCGTGACCAGACCCCGCCCTCGGCCGCGGACTCCATGAGGAACGTGCCCGGCCGTGCCGCCCCGTCCTCGAGCGCGAGCGCCCGGTAGAGACCGATCGGGGTCATGGCGTCCGCGAGGATCTTGACGCGGACGGGGATGACGCGGCGCTCCGCCGCGAGCGCGCGGAACTCCTCGAGCGTGGGGCTGATGGTGCCCAGGTCCTGCATGGGTGTCGACCTGACTTCCTGGTGGCGGACGGGGGTGCGGGGAGCGGGTGGGGTCAGACGGTGCCGACGGCGCCGAGGTCGCGGCCGTCGAAGCAGGTCCGGGTGCCCGTGTGGCAGGCCGCGCCGGTCTGGTCGACCTGGACCAGCAGGGCGTCGCCGTCGCAGTCGAGGTGCACGCTGTGCACCCGCTGCACGTGCCCGGACGTGTCGCCCTTGCGCCAGTACTCCTGACGGGACCGGGACCAGAACGTCACCCGGCCCTCCGTGAGGGTGCGGCGCAGTGCCTCGTCGTCCATCCAGCCCAGCATCAGCACCTCCTTGGTGTCGTGCTGCTGCACCACGGCGGCCACGAGGCCCGCGGGGTCCCGCTTGAGCCGCCGGGCCACGGCGGGGTCGAGGAGGTCGTTTCCGGGGTCGGGGCTCTGCTCGCTCATCGCCGTCCATCCTATCGACCCGTCCGCACGCCCCGGGACCGGGGCCGCCGCAGGGGTCCGCCGGGTGCGGGCGGGGACCCGGCCGGGGTCAGCAGGACTCCGGCGGCAGCTCCGCCCCGGGGTCCCCGGGGAGGTCACCGGCGTCCGGCGGGCCGGGCCACGGGCGCTCCCCGCCGTCCGCGTGGCCGAGCAGCCGGAGGGTCAGTGCCTCCCGGGCGGAGAGGAGCCCGTCGAGGGCCTGGGACAGGTCGCTGTCCGTCACCTCCCCGCCGCGCACGGCCGCCGCGAGCACGGCCCGGCGGACCAGCTCCTTCGGGAAGGACCCGGTGGTCCCCTCGGCGCGGGCGGCCGCGGCGTCGAGGGCGGCGGCGGAGAACGGCTGCTCCCCCGCGTAGCGGCGGAACAGCCGGCGCCGGGCGTCGTCGTCGGGCAGCGGGATCTCGACCGCGAGGTCCACGCGTCCCGGCCGCTCGGCGAGCGCCCGCTCCAGCACGGCGACGCGGTTGGTCGTCAGCACGAACGCCACGTCGGCGTCGCCGTCGAGCCCGTCCAGGGCGTCGAGCACCTCGAAGAGCACCGGCTGCGGCCCGTCCCCGAAGTCCCGGTCCATCGCGACGAGGTCGACGTCCTCGAGCACCACGACGGACGGCTGGAAGGTGCGGGCCACCTCGGCGGCGGCCCCGATGAGGTGCAGGCTCGACCCGGTGAGCAGGATCGCCGTGGTTCCCGGGGTGGCGCCGAGCAGGTGCCGGACCGTGAGGGTCTTGCCCGTGCCCGGCGGGCCGTGCAGCAGGATCCCGCGCTTGAGGTGCTGCCCCGCGGCCAGGAGGGTGTCCCGGTGCTCCCCGATGCCCACGACGTGCCCGACGACCTGCTCCAGCACTCCGTCGGGCAGCACGATCTCCTCGGCGGGCACGTGCGGGCGGCGCAGGAAGGTGGCCCCCGCCTCGCTGCCGTACTCGGTGGCGGTGAACGAGAGCACCTGGCCGCGCAGCACGCTGTGCTCGAGCATCAGCGCCCGCAGCCGGGCGAGGAACGTGCCGCAGACCGCGGGGTCCGCGGCGAGCACCTCCAGCACCACGAGCGGCTGCCCGTAGTCGGGGCGGGGCATGCGCTGGAGGACGGCCAGCGGCACCCCGTCCACGGCGAGGCAGCGGATGCCGAACGCGACGACCTGCCGTTCGGAGTCCGGGCCCGTGGCGCGGGTCGCGTAGTCGACGGGGCCGACGTCCGCCCCGGCGTACGGGGCGGTGAGCAGCTCGGCGAAGCCGATGCCCTGGCGCGCCGACCCGCCGCTGACGCCCAGGAGGGAGCCCGGGCCGTCCCCGGCCAGTGCGGTGAGCGCGATGTCGACGTCGGCGAGCCGGTGCGGGGCGAACTCCTCCGAGACCACGGGCAGGGTGCGCACGTCCGTCCCGAGCACGCCGGAGAGGTGCTGCCCGAGCGGCGTGGGCTGGTCGCCGCGCTCGGGCGGCAGGGCGGCCAGGCGGTCCACCAGCCGCCGGACCGAGCGCAGGAGGAGGGCGTCGTCCGGGTCAGGGGTGGTGCCGGCGGAGGCGGAGGGTTCCATGGGGAGACCTTACCGGGACGGCGGGCAGGCGGGTGGCGGCGACGGCCAGGAAGGACACCGCGAGGATGAGCACGGACACGCCGAGGGCGTACGTGCCCACGGCGCGGTAGCCGCCCACCAGGGCGGGGTCGAGGAAGAAGTAGGGGTACCAGCCCACCATCCGCCCCCGCACGAGGGTGTACACGGCCCACATCGCCGGGAAGACGGTGGAGACCCAGGTGGAGGCCCAGCGCAGCCGCCGGCGTCCCGGTGCCAGCAGGAAGTCCGCCACGGCGTAGACGGGGAGCACGAAGTGCAGGACCTTCGAGGACAGCGGGACGAGGAAGAGGTGGCCGAACAGCTCGGCGTTGGCCAGCAGCACCCCGAACACCGACCCGGAGACCACCGTGTAGGTCGTGGCCATCGCCCGGAAGCCGGTCAGCCAGCCCGGCTCCGCGGCGCGGGCGGCCGTGTACAGCGTGGCCAGCAGCAGGGCCAGGACCATCAGGACGGCGCTGTGGATCGTGAAGTAGCTGAACAGGTTGGTCCCGAGACACGTCCGGGTCACGAAGGCGCAGTCCGCCCGGGAGACCAGGGCCCAGAGGGCGACCGCCAGGGCACAGGCCCGGACGGCGACGACGACGACGAGTCGCACGTGTGACCTCCTCCCGGCCCCGCTCGGCCCTCCGTGGTCCAGGATAGGAGGTCGAGCGACGCCCCGGCGTCCGCCCGTGCCCCTGCCGGGCACGGGCGACAGGGCCTATCGTGGAAGCAGGGACGAAGTACGGCCACGGCGGGCGGGACGGCGACGACGATGCACTCCAGGACGACGGCGGGGCGGGCCCGCGCGGCAACCGGCACGGCGGCGGCCGCCGTGCTCGCCGCGGCGCTGCTGAGCGGGTGCGGGGACGCCGGCTCACCGGGCCCCGTCCCCCCCACGGCCTCCGCGCCCGTCGCCACGTCGACGCCGGGCACGTCCGGTCCCCCCGCTGCGTCCGCCGACGGCCGGTGGGGCGCGTACCCGGACCGGCGTGAGGCCTGCGCGGCCGTCGCCGACCACCTCCTGGCGCTCGCCCTGCTCCCCGCCAACCTCTCGGCCGGCCCCACCGTGGAGCAGGTCCAGGACGTCGAGGACGAGGTCGAGGCGGTGCTGGCCGCCGCTCCCCCGGAGCCGGCCCGGGACCTGGCGCGGGTGCAGCTGCTGGTCGACTCCTACGGCGAGGCGCTGGAGGAGGACCCCTCGGCGCGCTTCGACGGGCAGGCGCTCGACGAGGCGCTCGCCCCCGTGCGGGAGTGGCTGGACGAGACCTGCCGGGACGCGGGCTGAGCCGGCGGCATCAGGTGTGCAGCGTGGTCCCGGGTGCCTCTCCGAACCGGTCCCGGTAGGCGGTCGCGAAGCGGCCGGCATGGGCGAATCCCCAGCGCGCCGCGACGGTCGCGACGGTCGTCCCTCCGGTCGGATCGGCGCGCTGCAGGTCCCGTCGGGCGGCGTCCAGCCGGGCCTCGCGCAGGTGGCCGACGGGGGTGCGCCCGAGCTCCCTGCGGAACGCCGCCTGCAGTCCGCGCGGGCTCATCCGTGCGGCCGCGGCGATCTCGGCCAGACCGATGTCCTCGTGCAGGTGCTCGTCGACGAAGGCGACCGCCCGGCGCAGCTGGGCCGGCAGCACGGAGCCGGTCCCCGACGGCGCCGGCCGGTCCAGGAAGGTGTTCGGGAAGCAGTGCAGGAGGGCCGTGGCCAGTGCCCGGAAGGCCTCTGCCTGCACGAGCGGCGTCCGGATGGTCGCCGCGTGGGGCAGGAGGTCCTGCTGGAAGTGCCTGACCTGAGTGAGCCAGTACCGGGTCATCTGCGCGGACACCGGCGTGTGACCCGTGAAGCGCAGCGCGAACGCCGGGGAGCCGAGCAGGTCGCGTGCGAGCTCCTGGACCGGCTCCGCCTCCAGGACCACGGTGTTCAGCTCGAGCAGTCCGTCCCACCGGCCGCCGTAGAGTCCCTGCGGCAGCAGGAACGGCAGGGTGGTGGCGATCCTGTCCCTCCCGGAGCTCACCGCCAGGTTCCCCGTCAGGATCTGGACGACCGAGTAGGTGCCCGAGACGTCCCCCGTGCCCGAGGACTCCGAGGTGGCCAGGAGGAACCGGTGCGCCAGCAGGTGCCCCACGGAGGCCGCCGCCATGCGCAGCTCGAACGAGCCGTCGGTGGGTGCCCGCATGCCGAGACCCGTGTAGAGCTCGGACATCGCCGCGATGCCCCGGTCCGGGTCGTGCGTGGCGTAGGACGTCCGCCGCACCGGCACCGGCGCGGGGCCGGAGTCGGCCGGCGGATCCGGGCTCTCGGAGGAGGTCATGGGCGTCCTCGGTGCGTCCCCGGGGCGGCCCCGACGGGAGCCGCCCCGGGACGGTGCGCTACCGGCGGTTGAGGAGGCCCTTCAGCTTGCCGCCCAGCCCGCGGCCACCGCTCTTCCCGGCGCCCGCCTGACCGGCGGTGTTCATGCCCCCGGAGGCCCGGCGGCCTCCGGCGGAGCGTCCCCCGGCGCCGCGTCCGGTGACATTCCCGATGATGCTCTTCAGTCCCACGGTGGGCTCCTTGGTGGTCGGTCGGTCGAGCGACTGTCGTCAGCTCACTGTCGACTCTACGCCCGGGGGCCCTCCCCCGGCTACGGGACCGTTCAGCGGACCTCGTGGCCCGCCGTGCGCAGCGCGTCCTTGACCTCGGCGATCGCGTGGACGGGCCCGAAGTGGAAGATCGAGGCCGCGAGCACGGCGTCGGCGCCCGCCTCCACGGCCGGCGGGAAGTGCTCGGGCGCGCCCGCGCCCCCGGAGGCGATGAGGGGCACGTGCACCCGGGCACGCACGGCCCGGATCATCTCCAGGTCGAAGCCCTCCTGGGTGCCGTCCGCGTCCATGGAGTTGAGCAGGATCTCCCCCACGCCCCGCTCCTCGGCCTCCTGCGCCCAGTCCAGGGCGTCGAGACCGGTCAGCGTGCGCCCCCCGTGGGTCGTGACCTCGAAGCCCGAGGCGGTGTTGCCCGTGCGCCGGGCGTCGAGGGAGAGCACGAGGACCTGGCTCCCGAAGTGCCCGGTGATCTCGTCGATGACGCCGGGGCGGGCGACCGCGGCGGTGTTGATGGAGGCCTTGTCCGCACCGCAGCGCAGCAGCCGGTCGACGTCGGCGACCGCGCGGACGCCGCCGCCCACGGTCAGCGGGATGAAGACCTGCTCGGCGGTGCGGGAGACGACGTCGAAGGTCGTGGCACGGGCGGCGGAGGACGCCGTCACGTCGAGGAAGGTCAGCTCGTCGGCGCCGGCCTGGTTGTACCGCTTGGCGAGCTCCACCGGGTCACCGGCGTCGCGCAGGTTCTCGAAGTTCACGCCCTTGACGACTCGACCGGCGTCGACGTCCAGGCACGGGATGACACGTACGGCAACGCCCACGGGCGGCACCTCCTCGGCTGCGGGGATGGGGAGGAAGGGGATGGAGGACGGGGCGGGAGGCTCAGATCCGGGCGGCCTGGATCGGGGAGACCAGGATCGCGCGCGCCCCGACGTCGTAGAGGGCGTCCATGACCTTGTTGGTGTCGGACTTGGGGACCATGACGCGCACCGCGGACGCGTTGCCTCGGCCGAGCGGGGAGATGGTGGGGCCCTCCATCCCGGGGGTGATCCGGCTGACCGCCTCGATGAGGTCGTCGGCGACGTCGTAGTCCATCATCACGTACTGCCGGGCCACGAGCACGCCCTGCAGACGGCGGCGCAGGACGGCGAGGCCCTCCGGCTCCTCGGCGGCGCGGCTGCGCACGAGCAGCGCCTCGGAGGTCATGATGGGCTCGCCGAAGACCTGCAGGCCGGCGGCGCGCAGGGTGTTGCCCGTCTCCACGACGTCGGCGATCGCGTCGGCCACCCCCAGCCGGATGGACGACTCGACGGCGCCGTCCAGGCGCACCACGGAGGCCTCCACGTCCCGCTCGGCGAGGTAGTCGCGCAGCACGCCGTCGTAGCTCGTGGCGATCCGCCGGCCGGCCAGCTCGTCGACCGAGGAGAACTCGCCCACCGGCCCGGCGAAGCGGAACGTGGAGCGGGCGAAGTCGAGCGCCAGGTCCTCGTCCGCGTGGGCACCGGAGTCCAGGAGCAGGTCCCGGCCGGTGATCCCGACGTCGAGGATGCCCCCGCCCACGTACACCGCGATGTCGCGCGGGCGCAGGTAGAAGAACTCGACGTTGTTCTCGGGGTCCACGAGCACCAGCTCGCGCGAGTCGCGGCGCTGCCGGTAGCCCGCCTCCTTGAGCATGGTGACGGAGGACTCGGACAGCGCACCCTTGTTGGGCACTGCGACACGCAGCATGGGATTCCTTCTCGGCATCGTCGGGGCTTCGGTGGTACGGGGGCGGCGGGGCGCTCAGAGGTGGCGGTAGACGTCCTCGAGCCGCAGGCCCTTCGCGACCATCATCACCTGCAGGTGGTAGAGCAGCTGGGAGATCTCCTCCGCGGCCTCCTCGGCGGTCTCGTACTCGCACGCCATCCAGACCTCGGCGGCCTCCTCGACGACCTTCTTGCCGATGCCGTGCACGCCGGAGTCCAGCTCCCGGACCGTTCCGGAGCCTTCCGGGCGGGACACGGCTTTGTCGCTGATCTCGGCGAAGAGGGTCTCGAAGGTTTTCACGACTACCAGGGTAATGGGTCCGCGCGCGCCTCCCGACCGGCCGGGGCCGTGCAGCGCGGGGCGGGGCTCAGACGCCCAGGGAGCGCAGCAGCAGCGCGGTCCGCACCGCCGCGGCCGTGGCCTCGTACCCCTTGTCCTCCCGGGACCCCTCGAGGCCGGCGCGGTCCAGTCCCTGCTGCTCGGTGTCGCACGTCAGCACGCCGAAGCCCACCGGCACGCCGGTGCGCACCGACACGTCCGTGAGGCCCTGGGTGGCCGCCGAGCACACGTAGTCGAAGTGCGGGGTGCCGCCGCGGATGACCACCCCGAGCGCGACCACGGCGTCGAGGCCCGGCGCGAGGCGCGCCGCGGCGACCGGCAGCTCGAAGCTGCCCGGTACGCGCACGACCGGCGCCTCGGTCACGCCGGCGTCGGCGAGGGCCCGGCGGGCGCCGTCGAGCAGCCCGTCCATGATCACCGTGTGCCAGCTCGAGGCGACGACGGCGACGCGCAGACCGCTCGCGTCGGCGCTGCTGAGGTCGATGTCGGGGGCTCCGTGTCCGCTCATGGGGTGGGGTCTCCTGTCCTGTCGGTCCGACCGGCGGGGTCCGCCGGTCCGGTGCGGTGGGCGGTGGTCTCGTCCACGTGGCGCAGCCGGTGCCGCATGCGGTCCCGCTTGGTCGCCAGGTAGTCGTGGTTCTCCGGCCGGGCCGGCACCTCGTTGGGCACCATCGACACGACGTCGATGCCCAGCTCGGCCAGTCGCTCGGCCTTGGCCGGGTTGTTGCTCAGCAGCCGGATCCGGGTCAGACCGAGCCGGTGCAGGATGACCGCCGCCGCGGTGTAGTCCCGGGCGTCGGCGGGCAGGCCGAGCAGCTCGTTCGCCTCGACCGTGTCCGCGCCCGCGTCCTGGAGCTTGTAGGCGCGCAGCTTGTTGACCAGCCCGATCCCCCGGCCCTCGTGGTTGCGCAGGTAGAGCAGGGTGCCGCCGTCGTCGGCGATCCGCCGCAGGGCCAGGTGCAGCTGGGGCCCGCAGTCGCACCGGTAGGAGCCGAAGACGTCCCCCGTGAGGCACTCGGAGTGCAGCCGCACGAGCGGGGGCTGCCCCACGGGCACACGCTCCGAGGACGGTGCGGTGAGGCTGAGGTGCTCGGCGACGGCGTCCCCGGGCCCGCCGGGCAGCTGCCAGCCGATCACCTCGAAGCGGCCCTCGGGCGTGGGCACGACCACGGGCTCGGAGCTGACCAGGGGGGTGTCCGGCCTCATCGGCGGTCCTCCAGCAGCTGGTCCGCCAGGTCCTCGATGCTCACGAGCGGAATGCCGTGCCGGTCGGCGAACGCGCGCAGGGCGGGCAGGCGCATCATCGAGCCCTCGTCGTGGACGAGCTCGGCGATCACGCCGACCGGCTCGAGCCCGGCGAGGACGCAGAGCTCGACGGCGGCCTCGGTGTGCCCGCGGCGGACGGCGACCCCGCCGTCCGCCGCCCTGAGCGGCAGCACGTGCCCGGGCCGGGTGATGTCCTCCGGACCGGCGGCCGGATCCGCGAGCACCTGGGCGGTGAGCGCACGGTCGGCGGCGCTGATCCCGGTGCTGACCCCGTGCCGGGCGTCGCACGTGACGGTGTAGGCGGTGCCCTTCGAGTCCTCGTTGACGGCGACCATCGGGGGCAGCCGCATGGCGTCGGCCCGGGCCCCGGTCATGGGCACGCACACGACCCCGGAGGTGTGCCGGACCGTGAACCCCATGAGCTCGGGCGTGGCGAGCTGGGCCGCGAAGACGATGTCGCCCTCGTTCTCCCGGTCCGCGTCGTCCACGACGACGACGGCCCGCCCCCGGGCCAAGGCCTCGACGGCCGCGCCCACGGGGTCGAGCCGGATCTCACCGGTCCCTCCGTCCCCGCCGCGGTCGGTCCCCTCGTGCGTGCTGCTGGTCGGCATCATGCTCCTTCTCCTGCCGTGGGCCGGGCCTCGTCCGGCGCCGGGGTGCTGTCGGACCGGGCGAAGGCCAGCAGGCGCTGGGCGTACTTCGCCAGGACGTCGACCTCCAGGTTGACGGACGCGCCGACCGGCCGGCGCCCGAGGGTCGTCTCGGCGAGGGTCGCCGGGATGAGCCCGACCTCGAACCAGTGCTCCTTGGCTCCGGGGCCGCTGACCGCCGTCACGGTGAGGGACACGCCGTCCACGGCGACCGACCCCTTCTCGGCGAGGAAGGGGGCCAGTTCCGCGGGCACGGCGATCCGCACGCGTTCCCACGCCCCCAGGTCCTCCCGCGCCGAGACGGTGCCCGTGCCGTCCACGTGGCCCTGGACGACGTGCCCGTCGAGGCGCCCGCCCGCGGGCACGCAGCGCTCCAGGTTCACGGCGTCGCCCACGGCCAGGGCCCCCAGGTTGGTGCGGGCCAGGGTCTCGCCGATGACGTCGGCGAGGAACTGCCCGGACCCGATCTCCTCGGTGCGCGTGGCCGTGAGGCACACCCCGTTGACGGCCAGCGAGCCGCCGTGCGGCAGGTCGGCGACGATCGGCCCGGCGTCCACGAGCAGGCGGGCGCTCGTGCCGTCCGGGCGGGGGTCGACCGAGCGCACGGTGCCCTGACCGGCGACGATTCCTGTGAACATGCGGTACGTCCTCTGTCTCTGTGTCTGGTGCTCTGTGTCTGGTGCTCTGTGTCTGCTGCTCTGCGTCCCGGGACCGTCGACCCGTGCTGCCCGTGCCGCGCCCCCGTCCCGTCCGGTGCGTCGGGCGCCGCGGCGGCACGGGCCGCTCAGTCCGCGGGTGCGGGTCTCAGGTGGATCCACAGGTCCGGGCCGAGCTGCTGCACGGGTCCTCCGCCGGCGGTGTCGAGCCGCCACGGGGACGCGTCCGCGAGGGTGCCGATCCCCAGCTCCGCGAAGGCCGGCCGACCCGCCCCGAGGAGCAGCGGCGCCTGGTAGAGGCTGAGCTCGTCGACGAGGCCGGCGCGCAGGAAGCCCGCGGCGACCGTGGCGCCGCCCTCGATCAGCACGTGGCGCACACCGGCGTCGTAGAGCTCCGCCAGGGCGGAGTGGGGGTCGTGGGTGGCGACGTGCCGGAAGCGCCCGTCCGTGCCGCGGATCGCAGCGTCCAGGGGCACGGCGCGCAGGCCCATGGCCACGCGCAGCGGCTGCCGCCGGACGGCGCCGTCGCCGGTGCGGGCGGTGAGCCGCGGATCGTCGGCCAGCACCGTGCCGCTGCCCACGAGGACGGCGTCGGCGCGGGCCCGCAGCTCGTGGCCGTGCTCGCGGGCCGACGACGACGTGATCCACCGGCTGGTCCCGTCCGCGGCGGCGATCCTGGCGTCGAGGCTCTGGGCGACCTTCAGGGTGACGAACGGGCGCTGGGCGCGCGTCGTCTCGACCCAGCGGTCGTTGAGCCGCTCCGCGTCGCCGGCCAGCAGCCCGCCGTGGACCTCGACCCCCGCCGCCCGCATGGTGCCGGCCCCACCGGCGGCGGCCGTGCGGTCCGGCGCGCCGAAGACCACGCGGGGCACGCCGGCCTCCACGATCGCCGCGGAGCACGGGCCCGTCCGGCCCCAGTGGTCGCACGGCTCGAGGGTCACGTACATCGTGGTGCCGCTCAGGTCGGTGCCGGCGGAGACGGCCCGCTCCAGGACGTCGACCTCGGCGTGGGCCGTGCCCGCCCCGCGGTGGTGGCCGACGTGCAGGATCCGGCCGGAGCCGTCGACGAGGACCGCTCCGACGAGCGGGTTGGCACCGCGCGGACCGCGCGCCGCCGCGTCCAGGGCGGTCCGCATGACCGACCGCTCGGCGTCCTCGCCGAGCCGGTGCTGCGGGTCCATCGCGTCGTCCTTTCCCGGGGTGGAACCGGGGTGCAGGACAACGGTGCCGCCGTCGTGGCCCGCGGGCCGTCGACGGCGCCGTGGGCAGTGCCGTCGACGGCACGCCACGAGGGCCGTTGAACGTGTTGCCTTCCATCCAGACTGTGACTGTCGGTACCGGAGTTCCACCGGTTCGGCCGGACGACCGGCCGACGGGGGCGCTGAGCACCCGCACGGACGTGGTCGTCCGGTTCGCGGACTGTGACCGCCGGTTCGGACTTGCACCGACCCCGGAACACGTTGTTCGTGCCCCGATTATGTCACAGGGCGCCCCCGGCCACGGTCCACGGCGCCGCGCCGGAGGCGCTCAGTCCTGCGCGCCCCGGGCCGCCTCGCGCAGGGCCGTGATCGCGGCCTCCGCGTCCCCCGCCCCGTAGACGGCGGAGCCCGCGACGAAGGTGTCGGCCCCCGCCTCGGCGGCCCGCACGATCGTCTCCTCCGTGATCCCGCCGTCCACCTGCAGGGCCACCCGCCCTCCGCCCGCGCGGACCGCCGCGGCGGCCCGCCGGATCTTCGGCAGGGTGACGTCGAGGAAGGCCTGCCCGCCGAAGCCCGGTTCCACGGTCATGACCAGCAGCAGGTCCAGCTCCGGCAGCAGATCCAGGTACGGCTCGACGGGGGTCGCGGGGCGCAGCGCCATCCCGGCCCGGGCTCCGTGGGCGCGCAGCTCGCGGGCCAGCTTCAGCGGCGCGCGCGCGGCCTCGGCGTGGAAGGTGACCGATTCGCAGCCGAGCTCGGCGTAGCCGGCGGCCCAGCGGTCGGCGTCCTCGATCATCAGGTGCACGTCCAGGGGGATCGCGCTGACGGCGAGGATCCGCTCGACGAGGGGCATGCCCAGCGTCAGGTTCGGGACGAAGTGGTTGTCCATGACGTCCACGTGCACGGCGTCGGCGGTGGTGATCCGGCCGAGCTCGGCCTCCAGGTTGACGAAGTCGGCGGAGAGGATCGAGGGGTGGATGCAGGTGCGGGACACGGGGCCTCCTGGGTGGTGATCGGTCGGTCGGGACGTCAGCGCTTGCGCAGCAGGGCCAGGAACATGGCGTCCGTGCCGTGCACGTGCGGCCACAGCTGCACGGTCGCGGGGCCGGAGCTCCCCTCCCACGGGCGGAAGGGGTCCCGGTCCCCGTCGAGGCTGCCGGGCAGCGCCGCGGACCGGACCGGTCCCCGGGCGTCGGCCGGTTCGGCGTCCCCGCGCGCGGCCAGCACGTCCTCGACCACGGCGAACGTCTCGGCCGCGTGCGGTGAGCAGGTCACGTAGGCCACCAGGCCACCGGGCCGGGCGACGTCCAGGGCGGCGTGCAGCAGTTCCCGCTGCAGGGGCCCGAGCTCGGCCAGGTCCCGGGGGCTGCGCCGCCAGCGGGACTCCGGGCGGCGGCGCAGCGCCCCGAGACCCGTGCACGGGGCGTCGACGAGGACCCGGTCGAAGCCGGCCGACTCCGCCGGCCGGCCGTCGAGCAGCTCGTCGGCCCGGCGGCCGTCCCCCGTGCGGACCGACCAGGCCCGTGCCGGGACCGGCCGCAGGGCCTGGCGCACCAGCTCGGCCCGGTGCGGGGCCACCTCGTTGGCCGTCAGGTGGGCCCCCTGCCGGTCGGCGAGCGCCGCGAGCAGCGCCGCCTTCCCGCCCGGGCCGGCGCACAGGTCCAGCCAGCGTCCGCCGTCGGGGTCGTGGTCGCCGCCCTGACCGGGCGTGACGAGGGCGCGGGCGACGAGCTGGGACCCGGCGTCCTGGACGCGGACCCCGCCCTCGCGGACGGACGCGAGCCGGTGCAGGTCGCCGCCGCTACTCAGCGCCGACCCCGGGACGAGGACCCCCGGCTCCGCGCCCGCCGCGAGCGCCTCCGCGAGGTCCCCGAGGCCCGGCAGCGCCACGAGGTTGACCACGGGGGCGTCGTTGTCCGCCTCGAGCAGGGCCTCGATCTCGGCGGCGTCCCGGCCGTGGGCGGTGAGGGCCTGGCGCAGGGCGCGGACCTCCCACGCCGGGTGGGCGTGGGCCAGGCCGAGGCGGGCGGTCTCGTCGGTGACGTCGGCGGTCAGCTCCTCGATCCACGAGGGCAGGTCCCGGGCCGCGACCTTGCGCAGCACCGCGTTGACGAGCCCGCCGGGACCGGCTCCGATGACGGCCCGGACGAGTCCCACCGTCTGGTCGAGGGCCGCGTGGTCGGGCACGCGCATGGCCAGGAGCTGGTGCGTGCCCAGGCGCAGGGCGTCCAGCACGGGGCCGTCGAGCTCGTCCAGGGGCCGGTCGACGCACCGGGCGAGCACGGCGTCCCAGGTGCCCTGCCAGCGCAGCGCCCCGTAGGCCAGTTCCGTGGCGAAGCCGGCGTCCCGCCGGTCCAGCCGGTGGGCCCGGAGGAGCTTCGGAAGCACGAGGTTGCCGTAGGCCCCCTCCTCCGACACCGCGCGCAGGGTCTCGAACGCGGCCAGCCGGGCCGGGTCGGCGCGCCGCGTCCGGCCGGAGGGCGCGGCGGACGAGAACGACCGCTCGGACCCTGCGGGGCGGTTGCGCTCGTGCCCGCGGGCGTTGCGCCGACCGCCGGCGGGGCGCCGGTCGGGGCCGCCCCGCCGGTCGTCGCGTCCACGGTTCTCGCGCTCGTTCACCCGAACACCACCTTCTCCTCCGTCCTGCGGCCCCGCGCCCACGCGGCGGCGTCCATGGTCTTCTTCCCGGCGGGCTGCACCGTGCTCAGCTGCACCGCGTAGGAGCCGGTGCCCACGAGCACGGCGTCGCCGCGCAGCACGCACTCCCCCGGAGCGAGCTCCCGGACGTCGGGCCGGGCGGCCACCCGGTCGAGCTTGAACCTCCGGGCGTCGAGCTCGGTCCAGGCGCCCGGCTCGGGGGTGGCTCCCCGCACCCGGTGGACCACGGCCACGGCCGGGTCCGACCAGCGGACCCGGCCGTCGTCCGCCGTGAGCTTGGGGGCGAGCGTCACGTCGCCCTGCTGCGGGGCGGGCCGCGCCGAGCCGTCGACCACGGCGCGCAGGGAGTCCGCCAGCAGCGGTGCCGCCGTGCGGGAGAGGCGCTCGAGGACCGACCCGGCGGTGTCGTCGGGACGGACCTCGTCGGTCATGGTGCCGAGGACGGGGCCGGTGTCCAGGCCCGCCTCCAGCAGGAAGGTGCTGGCTCCCACGACCGTGTCCCCGGCCATGAGGGCGCGCTGGACGGGGGCCGCGCCGCGCCACTGCGGCAACAGGGAGAAGTGCAGGTTGATCCACCCGTGCGGCACGGCGTCGAGGGCGGGCTGCGGGACCAGGGCCCCGTAGGCGACCACGGCGGCGGCGTCCGCGCCCAGCCCCCGGATCCGCTCCGTCAGCTCCGGGTCCACCCGGTTGGCGTGGAGCAGGGGAATGCCCCGCCGCCGGGCCTCGTCGGCCACGGGCGAGGGGGTGAGCACCTTCTTGCGCCCCACGGGGGCGTCGGTGCGGGTGAGGACGGCCACGATCTCGACGTCGGGCTGCTCGGCCAGGTGGACCAGGGGCGGCACGGCGACGGACGGCGTGCCGGCGTAGAGAATCTTCACGGCTCTCCTGACGGGTGGGGACGAGGGCGGGGCGGGTGCCGGGCTCAGCCGGCGCCGGACGAGGACCCGGCGCCGAAGGAGGACCCGGCGCCGAAGGAGGAACCCACGTGCGCGGCGCGCTGCCCGGCGACGTCGCGGACGACCTCGGCGTAGCCGGCGGCACGGATCGCCCGCATCGCGTCCCGCTTTGCGGCTCCCGTGAGCCGGTCGACGTAGAGGCGCCCGTCCAGGTGGTCGGTCTCGTGCTGCAGGCAGCGGGCGAGCAGCCCGGTGCCCTCGACGGACACGGGCTCGCCGTGCTGGTCGACGCCGGTGACCCGGGCCCAGTGCCGGCGCGGGGTCTCGTGGCCGAGCCCGGGGACGGAGAGGCAGCCCTCACCGCCCTCCTGGGGCTCGGCGCCCACCTCCAGGACCGGGTTGACCACGTGGCCCTCCGCGCCCTCGACGGCCCAGGTGAACAGGCGCGCGCTCACCCCGACCTGGGGCGCGGCGAGGCCGACGCCGCCGACGTCCAGCATCGTCTCGTGCATGTCCGCGACGAGGCGGCGCAGGGCGTCGTCGAACACCGTGACCTCCTCCGCGCGGGTGCGCAGCACGGGGTCACCGATGGTGCGGATGGGCAGGACGGACATGGCTGGACCTCGCTCTCGACCCGACAAGTCTACGGGCCGCCGGTCCCCGGCGAGCACGCGCGGCGGTCCGGGCCTACGGCTGATCCTCGCGCACCGGCGGGGGCGGCACGGGGCGGAGCGCGGGACCCGCCCCGGCCAGGGCCGTCTCCTGGGTCCACAGCCGGTGCAGCGCGCAGAACTTGTACCAGTGCCGCTCGAGCACCGACGGGACGGCCTGCACGGGCACGACCTCGGTCTCGCCGACGGCGACCCCGAGCAGCAGGTCCGCGTCGCCGTACGCCCACGGCTCCCAGGTGCCGGCCTCGGCGTCCACGAGGGACTCCTCCGCCTTGAGCCCGGCCACCAGCTGGGTCACGACCTTGGGGTCGAGCGACTTGACGCGCCCGTCCCGGTCCGTGCCCTTGGTCTTGTAGTCGATCAGGCACACCTTGCCCGCGATCCGGGCCACGAGGTCCAGGGTGCCCGCGTAGCCGACGGTGGAGTTCCAGACGGTGATCTCGACCGCGAGCGGTTCGGGCTCGTAGAGGTCCCACCACTCGTCGAAGCGGGACGCGAAGCGCTCCTCGCCGTGCTCGGCCAGGGCGGCCCGCGCGTCCGCCGCCCGGTGGGGCCGGCCGAGGGCCCGAAGGGCGATCTGCTCGGCGTAGGTGTGCACCCGGTCCCCGCGCGCGGCGGCCTCGTCGCGGTGCCGCTCGGCCGCCTTGGCCGCGTCCCGCACGACCGCGCGCAGCTGGGCGGGCGAGCCCAGGGCCGCGCGCAGGCGGTCGTCCCGCACGGCGGCCTGGGCGGCGGAGTAGCCGTACCAGCCGTCCAGGTCGGTGGCGGCCCGGGCGAGGACCGTGGTGATGGAGGGGACGGTGGCCTGGTCCGCGACGGACCTCGCGTACATCCGTCCGTACTCGGTCTGTTCCGCCAGCCGGGGCTGTGTCACGCTGCTCGTCGCCTCTCCCTCGCCTCCCCGGGGTACGGGGCGTTCCCGGTGCTCCGGGTCCTGGACCGCAGGCTACCGACCGCCTCGGACACGGGACGCCCGCCGGGCGGCGCCGCGTCCCGGCACGGTCCGGCGCGGGGTCCGGACGCGACGAAGGCCCCGGCTCGGGGAGCCGGGGCCTTCCAGGTGGTGCGCGATACTGGGATCGAACCAGTGACCTCTTCCGTGTCAGGGAAGCGCGCTACCGCTGCGCCAATCGCGCTCGACCGGCGGTCTCCGCGGGAGACCGTCGAGCGTGGTGGGTGTGCACCGAGGTGGAGACGGGATTCGAACCCGCGTAGACGGCTTTGCAGGCCGCTGCCTAACCACTCGGCCACCCCACCGGGACCTGGTCCTCACGGACAGGGCCGTCGGTCACGGCATCGTTCCATGCCGATCACTGCGAGCGGACGACGGGAGTCGAACCCGCGACATCCACCATGGCAAGGTGGTGCTCTACCAGCTGAGCTACGTCCGCATGTCTTACCGGTCGATCGCTCGATCTTCCGGTTTGGAACTCTAGCACAACCCGGTCCGGTGGATCTCCACCGCGCCGGGGCGTGCACCGTCCGACAGCCTCGGCGTCCGGGGACGGCCCTGCGGCCGGTCCGGTGCGCCGGAACCCGTCGGTGTTCCTGACAGGTGAAGACTGTACGGGACCGATTTCCGAAACGCCAAATTGCCGGCGGGGGCCCGGACCGGCGGGCTCCGGCGCGCAGGGACCGGGTCCGGATTGGCCCGCGGCCGGGTTGTGGGTTATGGTTTTCGAGCAGTGAGCGCGATTGGCGCAGTGGTAGCGCGCTTCGTTCACACCGAAGAGGTCACTGGTTCGAACCCAGTATCGCGCACGAGCACCGCACGAAGGGCCCCGGCTGATCCAGCCGGGGCCCTTCGTCGTCGTGGTCGTGGCCCGTCGTCGTGACCGCGCGGCGCCGACCCGCGATCCCCGGCCGCGGGGTTGCCGGTGGGACCGCCGGGACGCCCCGGTCCGGGCCCCTCAGACCGCGGAGACGTCCCCGAGGATGCCCTCGCGGGCGAGGGCGGTGAGGCGGGACACGGCGCGGCTGTACTTCTTCTGGTAGCCGCCGGCCATCATCTCGGCGGTGAAGACCTCGTCGAAGGGCCGGCCGGAGGCGATGATCGGCAGGTTCTTGTCGTAGAGCCGGTCCGCGAGCACCACGAAGCGCAGCGCCACGGCCTGCTGCTCGATGGTGTGCACGTCCCGCCACGCCACGGCGTCGATCCCCTCGATGAGCTTGCGGTACCGGGAGGGGTGCACGGTCGAGAGGTGCTCCACGAGGTCCGCGAACGCGTCGGCGGCCACGACCCGTCCCGAGAAGTGCTCCTCCACCGCCCGGTCGAGCTCCCCGTCGGACAGCGGCGCGGGGGCCTGCGGGAGGCCCCGGTGGCGGAAGTCCTCGCCGTCGATCCGCAGCACCTCGAACTGGTCGGCCAGCACCTGGATCTCCCGCTGGAAGTCCTGTGCGGCGAAGCGGCCGTCGCCGAGCGAACCCGGCAGCGTGTTGGACGTCGCGGCGATGCGCACCCCGGCGTCGGCGAGCTCGCGCATCAGCCGGGACATCAGGACCGTGTCACCGGGGTCGTCGAGCTCGAACTCGTCGATGCACACGAGCCGGTAGGTGCTCAGCGCGTCGACGGCCTTGCGGAACGTGAGCGCCCCCACGAGGTTGGTGTACTCCACGAACGTGCCGAACGCCTTCGGGCCGGGCACCGCGTGCCACAGCGACGCGAGCAGGTGGGTCTTGCCCACCCCGAAGCCGCCGTCGAGGTAGATGCCCGTCCGCACGTCGTCGTTGCGGCTCCCCCCGCCGAAGAGCTTCGAGAAGAAGCTCCCGCCGGAGCCCGTCGAACGGTCGACGGAGTCGGCGAAGTTCCGCAGCTCCCGCACGGCCTCGGACTGGGAGGGCTGCTGCGGGTCGGGACGGTAGGTGTCGAAGGACACCTCCCCGAAACGCTCCGAGGGCCGGAAGGCGGACAGCAGTTCGTCCGCCGACACCTGGGGACGCCGCTCGGTGAGGTGCTCGATCTGGATGCTCACGGGGAGACTCCTCTGCCCGCCGTGCCCGGCGGCTCGCTGTTCCGGCGCGCCGAGCGGCGCGCGCGCGTGCTTCCGGCGATTTTACCGGCTGGCCCGCCGACCGGGTGCGCCCGCCGCGAAATACGGGCTGCCGGGGACGCTGCGACGCTCCCCGCGGGGGCGTCCCGGGGCGCGGACCACTACCCTGGAGGGGAAGCCGGTCCGCGAGGACCCGTACCCCGAATCCCCACCCCGGAAGGAGTCCCCATGGGCGTTGCCGTGGAGAACAACGAAGATTTCGCGCAGTACGCGCACCCCGAGCGGCTGGTGTCCACCGCATGGGTCGCCGAGCACCGGGACGACCCCGGGGTGACCGTGGTCGAGTCGGACGAGGACGTCCTGCTGTACGAGACCGGGCACGTCCCGGGTGCCGTGAAGATCGACTGGCACACCGACCTCAACCGCCCCGACACCCGCGACTACGTCGACGCGACCGAGTTCGCCGACCTCATGGCCCGCAAGGGCATCTCCCGCGACACCACGATCGTGGTCTACGGGGACAAGTCCAACTGGTGGGCCGCCTACGCCCTGTGGGTGTTCGAGCTGTTCGGCCACCCGGACGTCCGGCTCATGGACGGCGGGCGGGACAAGTGGGTCGCCGAGGGCCGGGAGCTGTCCACGGACAAGGTCGTGCCCGAGCGCGCCGACTACCCGGTGGTCGAGCGCGACGACGCCCCGATCCGGGCGTACCAGGAGGACGTCCTCGCCCACCTCGGCGAGCAGCCCCTGATCGACGTCCGTTCCCTGCCGGAGTACACGGGCGAGCGCACCCACATGCCCGAATACCCCCAGGAGGGCACGCTGCGCGGGGGGCACATCCCCACCGCCGCGTCCGTGCCGTGGGCGCGGGCCGCCGCCGAGGACGCCACGTTCCGCTCGCGCGAGGAGCTCGACGCGATCTACCGCGACGAGGTGGGGCTCTCCGACGACGACGACATCATCGCCTACTGCCGCATCGGCGAGCGCTCCAGCCACACGTGGTTCGTGCTGAAGTACCTGCTGGGGTACGAGAAGGTCCGCAACTACGACGGGTCCTGGACCGAGTGGGGCAACTCCGTGCGCGTGCCGATCGTCCTCGGCGAGGAGCGCGGCGAGGCCCCGGGGGCCGCCCGGTGAGCGGATCCCTGCCCGCCCAGCTCGAGGAGCTCGTCGAGGACTTCACGGCCGTGCCGCAGGAGGACAAGCTGCAGCTGCTGCTCGACTTCTCCCGCTCCCTCCCGGCGCTGCCCGACCGGCTGGGGGAGCACCCGGAGGAGCTCGAGCAGGTCGTCGAGTGCCAGTCGCCGCTGTTCCTGACGGTCGAGTGGGACGAGGGCGCCGAGCCCGGGCCCGGTGCCCCGGTGCGGCTGTTCTTCTCCGCCCCCGCGGAGGCACCGACCACCCGCGGCTTCGCCTCGATCCTGCACGAGGGTCTCGACGGGCTCCCGGCCCAGCAGGTCCTGGACGTCCCCGACGACCTGCCGGAGCGCTTCGGGCTCACCCAGCTCGTGTCCCCGCTGCGGATGCGCGGGATGTCCGCGATGCTCGCGCGGATCAAGCGGCGGGTCCGCGAGCTCCAGGGCGCCTGAGCCGGGACCGGCGTGGCGAAGGCGTCCCGTCGCACGGGTCCCACCGCCGCCGTCGCGCTGCTGGTGCGCGAGGGCGTGGCCCACACCCTGCACGAGTACGACCACGACCCGGCGGCGGCGTCCTTCGGCCTGGAGGCCGCCGCCGCCCTCGGCCGGGACCCGGAGCAGGTCCTGAAGACCCTGCTGGTCGTGCACGAGCGGGAGTGGGCGGTGGCCGTGCTGCCCGTGGCGGGGCGGCTGTCCCTGCGGGCGGCCGCGGCCGCCCTGGGCTGGAAGCGGGCGGCCCTGGCGGAGCCCCGGCTCGCGGAGCGGCGCACCGGCTACGTGGTCGGCGGGATCTCGCCCCTGGGACAGCGGACGCCCTCCCCCACCCTGCTCGACGACTCGGCACGGTCGTGGCCCACGGTCCTCGTCTCCGCCGGGCGGCGGGGCCTCGAGGTCGAGCTGCCGCCGGCCGAGCTGCTGCGCCTCACGGGCGGGCGCACCGCCGCGCTGCGCTCCTGACGGCGCCTCAGCGGCGCCCCGCGCTCCCGACGCGGAAGGTCCGGGCGTCCTGGGCCAGCCGTCCCGGCAGCCAGCGCCGCACGGCGTCCTCCCAGCGCTGCGGGTCCACGTTCCACTCCTTGGTGTGCCGGGCGCGGGCGAAGGGCACGAACTCGACGAGCCGGTTGAGCTCCGCGAGCCGGCGGGAGCTCGCGGCGGGGACGAACTCGTCGTCCACGGAGTGCAGCACCAGCGTGGGCGTGCGCAGGTGCTCGGACCGGGAGAGCCAGTCGAGGGCCTTGAGGTCCACCGGTGCGGCGAGCCCCGTCAGCATCCGCCCCGCCGGGTGCGAGATCAGGTTCGTGGCCAGCCGGCCGATCCCCGACGGGATGCGGCGGGTGCGGGAGTGGTGGGCGATGAGCTCGAACCAGTCCACCACGGGGCCGGTGAGCACGAGGGCGGCGATGTCGTCCCGGTAGAAGGACAGGTCCGCCGTCTGGAGCGAGATCGCCCCGCCCATGGACCAGCCGAAGAGCACGATCTGCGTGGCGCCGCGGGACTTCGCGTAGCTGATCGCCGTCTGCACGTCCTTCCACTCGGTGAACCCCAGCCCGTACCGGAAGTCGTGCGTGGGCGGCGCCTCCCGGTCGTTGCGGTAGGAGATCAGCAGGGAGGTCAGTCCCAGCGCCCGCGCCACCGGGACGGCGCGGACCGTCTCCATCCGGTTGGCGCCGCGCCCGTGCACCATGATCGCCCAGGGGCCCGGGAGCACCCGCGGCCGCTCCCCCTCCGGGGTGGGCCCGCCCTCCGCGGGGACGACCCAGCAGGGCGCGGGACCCACCTCGATGGGGATCTCGACCTCCTCGAAGGGCAGGCCCGCGGCCCCGGGGTCCGGGTAGACGGTCCCGGACCAGAAGCCGCGGGTGGCCCGGAACAGGTCCCCCGTGTAGACCTCCTCCACCACCCGGGTCACGGTCCCCTCCTGGGGGGAGTAGGCGCGGATGGCGCCGATCCGGGCGTGGCCCCGCCCCGCGTCGAAGCGCAGGCTGTAGGTCCCCGCCACCGTCGTGTCCACCGTGGCCGGCAGCCGCACGAGCGTCGCCGCGGACGGGTCGCCGTCCTCGCCGCTCCGGGTGACCTCGAGGATCTGCAGGTCCTCGGAGCGGTACTTCGGGGGGACGACCACCTGGCGGGCGAAGTAGGCCGCCGCCGCGCTGGAGAGCCCGAAGGACAGTGACGCCGCGCCCACGGTGACGGCCGCCCCGACCACGGCGCCGCGCGCCCACTGTGTCGCGGACGGGTTCTCGGGGACGGCGGGGACCGGCACGGGGCGTCGCAGCATGCCCTCAGTCTTCCACGGGCCGCGGGCATAACCGGGAGGGGCGCGTCGTTGTGCTGGCCGGGCGGTCCGCGCCCCGGGCGGCACCGAGCCGCCCGGCCGGACCACCGGGCGGTCCCCGGACGGGGCCGCCGACCGGACCACCGAACGAATCCCGGAGGACGACACCATGAGCGAGACCACCAGGCACGGCGACCGCCCCGACGCCGCCGGACGGACCGAGGAGGACTGGCGCTCGATCCTGTCGCCGGAGGAGTACCGGGTGCTGCGGGAGGCGGGCACCGAGCGCCCCTTCACGGGCGAGTACTGGGACACGGAGACCGAGGGCGTCTACGAGTGCCGCGCGTGCGGCGCGGAGCTGTTCCGCTCCGAGGCCAAGTTCGACGCGCACTGCGGCTGGCCCTCCTTCTACGCGCCGCTGGCCGAGGACCGGGTCCGGTACCTCAAGGACACCGACCTCGGGATGGAGCGGGTGGAGGTGCGGTGCGCGGCCTGCGACTCGCACATGGGCCACGTCTTCGGCGGCGAGGGCTTCCCCACCCCCACCGACCTCCGGTACTGCATCAACTCCGTCTCCGTCCGTCTCGCCCCCGCCGCGGACTGAGCGACCCCCGCGCCCGTCCCGCCGCCGGGTGCACCGGCCCGGTCGGGCGCCCGCGGCGTGGCACGGCCGGTGCGGACGGCCGGACGGCCTACTCTTCCAGTGTGAGCGCGGTGAACGACCTGTCCGAGATGTCCCAGGACTTCCACGACGCCCTCGAGCAGCTGCGCCTCGGCCGGCACCGGGGGGACGTCGTGCTCACGGCGATCCCCGCCCCGGCGCACCTGGCGCCCTTCGCCGCCGCGGTGCGCGCCGAGGTGCGGCGGCCGGGCCTCTCCCTTCCCGCCCCGGCGCTCGCGGCCGCCCCGGGCGCGCTGCCGGCTCTCGGCACGGGCAGCGCCCTCCCGGGCCGGCGGGCCCGCGCGGGTGCGCCGCGCGCCGGTGCGCCGGACGACGAGCTGGCCACGGGACGCTTCGTGCTCCTGCACGATCCCTCCGAGCCCGCCGCGTGGGGCGGCCCCTTCCGCATCGTGACCTGGGCGCGGGCGGCCGCCGGCCGGGACATCGGCTGCGACGACACGGCGGGCGCGATGGCCTGGACCTGGCTCCTCGAGGCCCTGGACCGCCACCGGGCCGGATACTCTCGGGAGGGCGGCACCGCGTCCCGGGTCCTCGCGGAGGGCTTCGGGCTCCTGGGCGACCAGGAGGAGGGGGCCGACGTCGAGCTGCGGGCCTCCTGGACGCCCGACGGCTCCGACGTGGCTCCGCACCTCGCGGCCTGGGCCGACACGGTCTGCACCTTCGCCGGCCTGCCGCCCTACCCGCGGGGCGTGACCGTGCTTCACCCGCGCCGCTGACCACCGAACCGACCGTGCCCCACCGGGGCCGACACAGAATCGAAGACGCTCCTTGACCAGCCCAGCCGACCGCCGATCCGCGCCCGACGAGGCCCCGACCCCCGTGGTCGACGGCTTCGACGACTTCGAGATCCCCGACACCGTCCACCTCGTGGCGCCGTTCGACGGGATCCCGCCGGTCATCGACACCGTGGCCGGGCTGGAGCGGGCCGCCGCCGCCGTCGCGGAGGGCACCGGCCCGGCCGCGATCGACACCGAGCGGGCGTCCGGCTTCCGCTACGGACAGCGCGCCTTCCTCGTGCAGCTGCGGCGCGAGGGCGTGGGCACCGTGCTCGTCGACCCCGAGGCCACCGGCTCGCTGGCCGTGCTGGGCGAGGCGCTCTCCGGGGTCGAGTGGGTCCTGCACGCCGCCACCCAGGACCTGCCCTCCCTGCGCGCGCTCGGCATGGAGCCGGACCTGCTCTTCGACACGGAGCTGGGCGGCCGCATCGCGGGTCTGCGGCGCGTGGGCCTGGCCGCGGAGACGGAGGAGCTGCTGGGCTACACCCTCGCGAAGGAGCACTCGGCCGTGGACTGGTCGAAGCGGCCGCTGCCGAAGGAGTGGCTGAACTACGCCGCACTCGACGTCGAGATGCTGATCCAGCTGCGCTGGGCCATGGAGGACCTGCTGCGCGAGCAGGACAAGCTCGAGTGGGCGCTGCAGGAGTTCGAGGCCGTGCGCACCGCAGCGCCGGCTCCGCCGCGGCAGGATCCGTGGCGCCGGACGTCCGGGACGAACAGGCTGAAGGGCCGGCGGCAGCTCACCGCCCTGCGCTGCCTGTGGGAGGAGCGGGAGCGGCTCGCCCAGCACAAGGACATCGCCCCCGGCCGCCTGCTGCCCGACGCCGCGCTGGTGGCCGCCGCGTCGGCCATGCCGCGCACCGTCCCCCAGCTGCTGGCGACACCGGGGTTCCACGGCCGGCTGGCCGCCCGGGAGGCACCCCGCTGGCTGCGGGCGATCTCCGAGGCCCGCAACGCCACGGAGCTCGTCCCGTTCACCGTGAAGTCCGACGCCCTGCCGCCCGTGAAGGCGTGGGAGGTGAAGCGCCCGGAGGCGGCCGCGCGGCTGAAGGTCCTGAAGCCCCTCGTGGCCGAGCTCGCGGAGACGCACGGGCTGCCCACCGAGAACCTGCTGACCCCGGAGCACCTGCGGCGCTTCTGCTGGCAGCCCCCGAAGAGCACGACCGATCAGGCGGTGGCGGACCGCCTGCGGGACCTCGGGGCGCGCCCGTGGCAGGTGCAGCTGGCCGCACCGGCCGTCGGGACGGCGTGGCGTGAGCTGCGGGCCCGCAAGCGCGCCGCGCGTCAGGCGGAGCGCGACCAGCCGCCGGGCGAGGACGGGGACGCCCCCGCCGCCTGAGCGGCCCCGGTTACCGGGACGAGGACGGGCCCCGGCCGTCGGCCGGGGCCCGTCCGGTCGCACCTGGAGTTCGGTGCGGCGGTTCGGTGCCGGAGGTCAGTCCTGCATGTCGCCCGGGGCCGGGTGCGGCTCGGCCGGGTCCATGGGGCTCTCCGGGGTGACCGGCTTCGCTCCCTGCAGGTCGGCGTAGCCGCTGTCCGAGGTCCCGCCGGAGCCGGACGAGTCCTGCCCGCCCGAGGCTCCGGAGACCTTGCCCTTGACGGTCGAGGACGCGTCGGAGGCCTTGGTGCCCACGGAGTCGGCCGCCTTCTTGGCCGTGTCCGCCAGCTTGCCGCCGACCACGGGGACCTCGGACTTGACCCAGTCGGTCCCCTCGGAGACCTTGTCCTGGACCTTGGGGTCCTGCCAGGTCTTCAGGGCGTTCTGCTTCAGGGCCTCGTAGCTCTGCCGGCCCGAGGCCGATCCGACGACGAAGCCGACCCCGAATCCGGTCACGAAGATGAGTCGTTTGAGCATGGTGCTGTCCTTCCGTCCGTCCCGGCGCTGCGGCCGGGCCCGGGGCGGAGCCGGTCGTGCACGGCTCGTCCCGCTGGCTGCTTGTCATCATCATCCTACTGATGAACTGGGCCGGCGGACACCGGTGCCGCGAGGCTCCGCTCACAGCGATCACGCGCAGGGGTGCCGACGCGGGGACGGGCCACGGGCCGGACCGCTGCGCCTAGACTGGCGGGCGGACACCGAGCCCCGTCGAGAGGACCTCCATGACCCCGCTTCCGCACCCGACGTCCTGCCCCTCCCGGCGCGCGGTCCTCGGCCTCGCCGGGGCGGGCTCGGCCGCGGCGCTCACCGGCTGCTCCGGGAGCGAGCCGCCGACGACCGGGAGCACGTCGCCCGGGGGCGGGGAGGGCTCCGCCCCCGTGGACGCCGGGCCCGTGGAGGACCTGGCGGTGGGCTCGGCGGTGCGGGTCGACCAGCAGGGTGTGCAGGCCGTGGTGAGCCGCCCGACCGCCGACACGGTCGTCGCGTTCTCCCCCGTCTGCCCGCACCAGGGGTGCACGGTGACGCCCGGGGACGGGCTCTACGTCTGCCCGTGCCACTCCTCGCAGTTCGACCTCGCGACGGGCGAGGTCCTCTCCGGGCCCGCGGAGACCGGTCTGGAGCCCTACCCGGCGGGCGTCGAGGACGGGCGGATCGTCCTCGGCTGATCCGCCGCGGGCGGGAGCGGGCTCAGCCGCGGCGCGACCGCGGCAGCGAGGCCCCCCGGGTGTCCCCGTCCGCCCCGGCGACGACGTCCTGCTCGGCGGCGGGTCCGTCGCTCCGCACGGGACGGGCGTAGGGCACGCGGGTGCCCAGCACGGAGGCCAGGGTGTCCTGGGCGACGCGCTGAGCGGTCAGGCCCACCCGGGCGAGGACCTGGGAGCGCGAGCCGTGCTGCAGGAACTGCGTGGGCAGGCCGACCTCGTTGAGGGCCGTGTCGACGCCCGCCGCGCGCATCTCCTGGCGGATCCGGGAGCCGATCCCGCCGGCGCGCACGCCGTCCTCGACGACGACGACGATGCGGTGCTGGGCGGCGAGCTCGATGACCGAGCCGGGAACCGGCAGCACCCACCGGGGGTCGACCACGGTGGAGGACACGCCGTGGGCCTCGAGACGGTCGGCGACGTCCAGGGCCAGGGCGCTCATGGCGCCGACGGACACGATCAGGACGTCCCGGCGGGCCCCCTCGGTCCCGCTCTCGCCGCCGCGGCGGGCGAGCACGTCCACCCCGTCCGGGAGCCGCTCGACCGCAGGGACCGGGGCGCCCACGGAACCCTTCGGGTAGCGGATGACGGTGGGGGCGTCGTCGACGGCCACCGCCTCGCGCAGCTCCTCGGTGAGGGTCGCCTCGTCGCGCGGGGCCGCGAGGTGCAGCCCGGGCACGATCTGGAGCAGCGCGAGGTCCCACATGCCGTGGTGGCTGGGCCCGTCGGGCCCGGTGACCCCGGCGCGGTCGAGGACCACCGTGACGCCGGCCCGGTGCAGCGCGACGTCCATCAGGAGCTGGTCGAACCCCCGGTTGAGGAACGTGGCGTAGAGGGCCACCACCGGGTGCAGCCCGCCGTAGGCCATGCCGGCGGCCATCGCGATGGCGTGCTGCTCGGCGATGCCCACGTCCACGACCCGGTCGGGGTGGGCGGCCTGCATCTTCTGCAGGCCCACGGGGATGAGCATGGCGCCGGTGATGCCGACGACGTCCTGCCGCTCGTCGGCGATCCGGGCGATCTCGTCGCGGAACACGGCCGTCCAGCTGCGCTCGGAGCTCGTGGCCGTGGAACGGCCCGTCACGGGGTCGATGACTCCCACGGCGTGGAACTGGTCGTCCTCGTTGGCGATCGCCGGCGCGAAGCCGTGGCCCTTCTCGGTGATCGCGTGCACGATGACCGGGCCGCCGTAGTTCTTGGCGTTGCCCAGCGCCTGCTCGACGGCCTCGAGGTCGTGCCCGTCGACGGGACCGACGTACTTCATGCCGAGGTCCTCGAAGATCCCCTGGGGCACCACCACGTCCTTGAGGCCCTGCTTCATGCCGTGCAGACCGCGGTAGACCATGCCCCCCACCGGGCCGGAGTGCTTCAGGAGGTTCTTCACCGACTCGAGGGTCTGCTCGTAGCGGCGGTCGGTGCGCACGGCGTCCACGCCCTGCTGCACGCTGGCCTGCAGCTCCGCGAGGTGGTTCGCGAAGCCGCCCACCGTCGGGGCGTAGGAGCGCCCGTTGTCGTTGACCACGATCACGACCTTGCGGTCGCGGTCGGAGGCGATGTTGTTGACCGCCTCCCAGGTCATGCCCCCGGTGAGCGCCCCGTCCCCCACGAGGACCACCGTGTGCCGGTCGTGCTGCCCGGTCATGGCGTAGCCGCGCGAGATGCCGTCGGCCCAGGACAGGGACGACGACGCGTGGGAGGACTCGACGATGTCGTGCTCGGACTCCGCACGGTCCGGGTAGCCGGCGAGCCCGCCCTCCTGGCGCAGCGTCCCGAAGTTCTTGCGCCCGGTGAGCAGCTTGTGCACGTAGGACTGGTGCCCGGTGTCGAAGACCACGGAGTCCTTGGGCGAGTCGAAGACCCGGTGCACCGCCAGGGTCAGCTCGACGACCCCCAGGTTGGGCCCCAGGTGGCCGCCCGTCGCGGAGACGTGCGTGACCAGGAAGTCGCGGATCTCCGCGGCGAGCTCGGTCAGCTCGGCGCGGCTCAGCCCCGCGAGGTCCTCGGGTCCGGACACCCGCTCCAGCACGCTCATGGTTTCTCCCGCTGTCCTCGGCGTCGTGGTCCGCCGCTCCGGCTCTGGGGGGCCGGGGCGGCACGTTCCCCCGATCCTACTCGCAAGTCCCGACACCGCCGTCAGCGCGGCAGGGGCCCGG
>NZ_JBISWJ010000111.1:0-26464 GCF_044462225.1 Kocuria kalidii
GCCGCGCCGACGAGCGCCCTCGGCCGAGGGACTCGCGGTCGTTCGTCGGTGCTCCCGCGTGCGCGCCGGAGCGCGCCCGCGGAGCCCTACTTGGCGATCTGGCGCAGGACGTACTGCAGGATCCCGCCGTTGCGGTAGTAGTCGGCCTCACCGGGCGTGTCGATGCGCAGGTCGGCGTCGAACTCGACCGTGGAGCCGTCCTCCTTCGCGGCGGTGACCTTGAGCGTCTTCGGCGTGCCGCCCTCGTTGAGCCCGGTCACGCCCTGGATGTCGAAGGTCTCGGTGCCGTCCAGGCCCAGCGAGTCCGCGGACTCCCCGGCCGGGAACTGCAGCGGGAGCACGCCCATGCCGATCAGGTTCGAGCGGTGGATGCGCTCGTAGCTCTGGGCGATGACGGCCTTGACGCCGAGCAGCGAGGTGCCCTTGGCGGCCCAGTCGCGCGAGGACCCGGAGCCGTACTCCTTGCCGCCCAGCACGATCAGCGGGACGCCCGCCTCCTGGTAGTTCACCGAGGCGTCGTACACGGCGGCCTGCGGGCCGCCCTCCTGCGTGAAGTCGCGCGTGTAGCCGCCCTCGACGCCGTCCAGGAGCTGGTTCTTGATCCGGATGTTGGCGAAGGTGCCGCGGATCATGACCTCGTGGTTGCCGCGGCGGGAGCCGTAGGAGTTGAAGTCCTTGCGCTCCACGCCGTTCTCGATGAGGTACTTGCCGGCCGGGGTGTCGGACTTGAAGGATCCGGCCGGGGAGATGTGGTCGGTCGTGACGGAGTCGCCCAGCTTCAGCAGCACGCGGGCGCCCTGGATGTCCTCGACCGGGGTGGTCTCCATCGTCATGCCCTCGAAGTACGGGGGCTTGCGCACGTAGGTGGACTCCGGGTTCCACTCGAACGTCTTGCCGGTGGGGGTCTCCAGGTTCTGCCAGCGCTCGTCGCCGTCGAAGATGGTGCTGTACTCGTGGGTGAACATCTCGGTGTCGATGGACGCGTCGATGATCTTCTGCACCTCGGTCGCGTCCGGCCAGATGTCCTTGAGGAACACCTCGTTGCCGTCGGCGTCCTGGCCCAGCGGCTCGCTGTCGAAGTCGAAGTCCATGTTGCCGGCCAGGGCGTAGGCGATGACCAGCGGCGGGGAGGCCAGGTAGTTCATCTTCACGTCCGGGTTGATGCGGCCCTCGAAGTTGCGGTTGCCGGAGAGCACGGAGGTGACGGCCAGGTCGTTGTCCTGGATGGCCTGCGAGATCTCGTCCTCGAGGGGACCGGAGTTGCCGATGCAGGTGGTGCAGCCGTAGCCCACGATGAAGAAGCCGAGCTCCTCGAGCGCCGGGACCAGCCCGGACTTCTCGTAGTAGTCGGTGACGACCTTCGAGCCCGGGGCGATCGAGGTCTTGACCCACGGCTTGGCCTTGAGCCCCTTCTCGACGGCGTTGCGCGCGAGCACCGCCGCGGCCATCATGACCGACGGGTTCGAGGTGTTGGTGCACGAGGTGATCGACGCGATCGAGACCGCGCCGTGGTCGAGCTCGAACTCGCGGCCGTCGGGCATGGTCACGGGGACCTGCTTGGTCGGGCGGCCGTCCTCGGCGTAGGCGTGGTGGTCGCGCGGCCGGTCCTGCTCGGTCTGCTCGTCCGTGGCGGACAGCGCGGGGGCGTCCGAGGCCGGGAAGGACTGGGCCGCGACGTCGTCGACGGTGTCGCCGGAGGCGTTGTCGTCCACGTGCGTGGCGTAGTTCTTGATGTCCTCGTGGAACTGCGCCTTCGCGTCCGTGAGCGAGATGCGGTCCTGCGGCCGCTTCGGCCCGGAGATCGAGGGGACCACGGTGGAGAGGTCCAGCTCGAGGTACTCGGAGAAGGTGATCTCCTCGGACGGGTCGTGCCACATGCCCTGTTCCTTGACGTACGCCTCGACGAGGTCGATCTGCTCGTCGGAGCGCCCGGTCAGGCGCAGGTACTCCAGGGTGACGTCGTCGATCGGGAAGATCGCGGCGGTCGAGCCGAACTCGGGGCTCATGTTGCCGATCGTGGCGCGGTTGGCCAGGGGCACGGCCCCGACGCCCTCGCCGTAGAACTCGACGAACTTGCCCACGACGCCGTGCTCGCGGAGCATCTCGGTGATGGTCAGCACCACGTCGGTGGCGGTGGCGCCGGCCGGGATCTGACCGGTCAGCTTGAAGCCGACCACGCGCGGGATGAGCATGGAGATGGGCTGGCCGAGCATCGCGGCCTCGGCCTCGATGCCGCCCACGCCCCAGCCGAGCACGCCGAGGCCGTTCTCCATGGTGGTGTGCGAGTCGGTGCCCACGCACGTGTCCGGGTAGGCGCGCAGCGCGCCGTCGACCTCGCGGGTCATGACGACGCGGGCGAGGTTCTCGATGTTGACCTGGTGGACGATGCCCATGCCCGGCGGGACGACCTTGAAGTCGTCGAAGGCGGTCTGGCCCCAGCGCAGGAACTGGTACCGCTCCCCGTTGCGCTCGTACTCGATGTCCATGTTGATCCCGATGGAGTCCGAGGTCCCGAAGGAGTCGATCTGCACGGAGTGGTCGATCACGAGCTCGGCCGGGGCGAGCGGGTTCACGCGGGTGGGGTCGCCGCCGAGGTCCTCGACGGCCTCCCGCATCGTGGCGAGGTCGACGATGCAGGGCACGCCGGTGAAGTCCTGCATGATCACGCGACCCGGGGTGAACTGGATCTCGATGCTCGGCTCGGCCGTCGGGTCCCAGCCGGCCAGGGCCTCGATGTGCTCGGAGGTGATGTTGGCGCCGTCCTCGGTGCGCAACAGGTTCTCGAGCAGAACCTTCAGGCTGTACGGGAGCTTCTGCGCACCCTCCAGCGTGTTCAGTCGGAAAATCTCGTACTCGGTGCCTTTGACGTCGAGAACGCCCTTGGCCCCGAAGCTGTCCACCGTGCTCATATGCGTGGAACTCCTCTCGCCACCGTCTTGGAAAGGTCCGCGGGAGGACCCCGGCGAAGTGCCGGGCGTTCTCCCGTGAACAGTCACCTGTCAGTGTAGCCGGTGCGCGACCGGTGGCTCCGATCCGCCCCTCCGCCGCCCGTCACGGTCGCCGGCCCCCGGGATCAGGGTTCCAGGACGGCCAGCGTCTCGACGTGGTGCGTGTTCGGGTACATGTCGAAGGCGCGCACCGTCCGCACGTGCCACCCCGCGCGGCGGAACCGGCCGAGGTCCCGCGCGAGCGTGGCCGGGTCGCACGCGAGGTAGGCGATCCGGCGCGGTGCGAGCGCCACGAGCTGGTCCACGACGGTGCGCCCGGCGCCCGCCCGGGGCGGGTCCAGGACCACGACGTCGGGCCGGGCCGCGCCGGCGCCCCGTGCCGGGCGGCGCCGGGCGCGGACCGGGCCGGTCTGCGGCCAGGTCCTGGCCAGCACCCTGTCGACGCTCCCGCGCTCGACGCGGACCTGTGGCCGGTCCGCGAGGGTGCGCCGCGCGTCAGCGCTCGTCACGGGAGAGCCCTCGACCGCCACGACGGTGCCCGCGTCCCCGACGGCGTCCGCGAGCGCCGCCGTGAACAGTCCCGCGCCCGCGTAGAGGTCGAGGGCGTGCTCCCCGGGGCGGGCCCCGGCGGCGGCGGGCACCTCCCGGTGCAGCAGCGCCGGGGCGGCCCGGTGGATCTGCCAGAACCCCTCGGCCGAGACCTCCCACCGGCCGGCTCCCGCGTGCTCGACGACGGACGGGCGTCCCGCCCACGTCTCGGGCTGCCGCTCCCCCTCGGCGCGCGCGGTCACGGAGACGTCCCGGTCCCCGGCGAGCCGGCCCAGTTCGCGGCGCAGCCGCTGCCGGTCGGCCCCCGCGGCGAGGCTCAGGTGCACGAGCGGCGTGCCGCCGTCGGCCGGGGCGGCGACGTCGACCCGTTCGGCTCCGCGCAGGTCGAGGTCCGCGAGCCGCAGGGCGTCGACGGCGGGCACCACCAGGGGGAAGCCGTCCACCGGGACGACGGCCGCGCTGCGGTGGGGATGCATCCCGATCCGTCCCGCGGGGTCGACGGCGAAGTGCGCGCGGGTGCGCCAGCCGCGGCCCTGCGGGTCCTCCCCCGGCATGGCCTCGACGGCCACCTCGGTCCCGAGACCGGCCAGGCGGGAGAGCTGCTCCGTGACCACGGCGGCCTTGAGGGCGCGCTGGGCGTCCAGCTCGGCGTGGCCGAACTCGGCGCCGCCCACGGGGGGCTCGCCGCGCCCCCAGGTGAGCAGGGGGTCGGCCGGGCCCCACACGTGCTCGCTCCGGCGGCGGGGGTCCGCGTCCACGACCGCCACGACGTCGCCGCGCCAGAAGCGGGCCGTGGGGCCGCTCTCGGTGAGGCGGACGCGGACGACCTCCCCGGGCAGTCCGTGGCGGACGAAGACCACGCGGCCCTCGTCGGTGCGGGCCACGGTGTGGCCGCCGTGGGCGATCGGCCCGAGGCGCAGCTCGAGCTCGACGGGTCGGGCGGGGGCGGGCGGGCGGGACGGGGTCACGGGAGGGAGGCTCTCTGCTCGGGGGCGGACTCGGGGCCCATGTCCTCGCCGGAGGCGGAGGACAGGTGCCAGGGCACGGAGGCCGTCATGACCCCGCGCTCCTGGTGCAGGCGGGCGCGCAGCGGCCGGATCGCCTGGTTGTGCAGCAGGCGCTCCCAGCGGTGCCGCACCACGTACTCGGGCAGGTACACGACGACCAGGTCCCGGGGCGACTTCCGGCGCACCCCGCGCACGTGGTCCAGGACCGGCCCGATGGTGTCCCGGTACGGGGCGTGGAGCACGGTGACCGGCACGGGGATCTCGAGGCGCCGCCACTCCTCGAGGATCCGCCGGGTGGTGGCGGCGTTCGTGTCCACGACCACGGCCTCGAGGGTCGAGGGCCGGGACGCCCGGGCGTAGGCCAGGGCCCGCATGAGGGGCTTCCGGACGGAGGAGACGTAGATGATGGCGTGCACCCGGGACGGCAGGGCCCGGACCGGGGAGTCGGGCCGGAGCGCGAGTTCGGCGTCCACGGCGTCGTAGTGCCGCCGGACCCCCGCCATGACCGTGCTGAGCACCAGGATGGCCACGATCGTGATCCACGCGCCCTGCGCCAGCTTGGTCACGAGCACGACCACGAGCACCGCCGCGCACAGTACGAAGGCGATCAGGGCCACGGCCCGGCGCCCGAACAGCTCGCGGCGGACCCCGGGGTGCGGTCGCATCCGCCGGACGCGCGCCCAGTGGCGGACCATGCCGGCCTGGGTGAGCGTGAAGGACACGAACACGCCCACGATGTAGAGCTGGATGAGGCTGTTGACGTGGGCCCCGAAGGCCACGGTGAGGACCACGGCCACGAGCAGCAGCAGCAGGATGCCGTTGGTGAAGGCGAAGCGGTCCCCGCGGGCCTGCAGCTGCCGGGGCAGGAACGCGTCCCGCGCCAGCCGGGACGCCAGCGTGGGGAAGCCGGAGAAGGCCGTGTTGGCGGCCAGCACCAGCACGCTCACCGTCGCGGCGACGAGCACGAAGAACCACAGGGAGTCGGTGCCGAAGACCGTCTTGGCGAGCTGGCCGAGGACGGGGTCCTGGAAGAAGTCGGGGCCGGGGTTCCGGCCGTCGACGAGGAGCTGCTCCTCCGGGTCGCCCACCACCACGACGTCCGCGCGGTCCGCCAGGTACATCACGCCCGCCAGCAGGGCGGCCGAGAGCGCGCCGAGCACCCCGAGCGTTGCCGCCGCGTTGGCGGCGCGGGGCTTGCGGAAGTACGGCACCGAGTTGGTGATGGTCTCCACCCCGGTCAGCGCGACGGCCCCCGAGGAGAAGGCCCGCAGCACCACCAGCGCGCCCGCCAGACCGGCCAGCCCGGCGTCGAAGCCGGCGGCGGGCAGGACCTCCCGGCCGGCGCTCGGGGCGTCCCCCAGGGAGCCGGTGAGGTCCTGGCCCAGGCCCACGAGCAGCATCGCGGCGAGGACCGAGAGGAAGAAGTAGGTGGGCAGGGCGGCGGCCCGGCCCATGAACTTCAGGCCGCGGAGGTTCAGCAGCCCGACGAACAGGATCCCGGCCACGGCCAGCTCCACCCGCCGTCCGGCCAGCGCGGGCAGCGCCGCCGTGACGTACTGCGCGGCCGTCGCCATCGACACCGCCACGACGAGCGCGTAGTCGGCCATGAGCGCCGCTCCCACGCCCACGCCCGCCGTGCGGCCGAGGTTCTTGGAGACGATCTCGTAGTCGCCGCCGCCGGAGGGGTAGGCGCGCACGTTCTGCCGGTAGGCGGCGATGACCACGGCGAGCACGACGAGCACGGCCAGTCCCACCCACGGGGAGACCGCCACGGCCGTGGTGCCCGCGAGCGCGAGCGTCAGGATGATCTCGTCGGGGGCGTAGGCCACCGAGGAGAGGGCGTCCGCGGAGAAGACCGGCAGCGCCGTGCGCTTGGGCAGCACGGCGTCGTTGAACCGCTCGTTGTGGATGGGCTTGCCGACGAGGGCACGCCGCAGGGTCCGGGGAATGCTCTGCACGGCTCCCCACGGTAGTCCGTCCGGCACCGAATGTCCGCCGCGCCCGGTGCGAGCCGCCCCACCGGCGTGACCTAGGCTGGAGGGCATGGCGCATTTCGTGATCATGGGAGTGGGGCGCGTCGGCGTGATGGTCGCCCACACCCTGGAGGACTCCGGGCACACCGTGTCGGTGATCGACCAGGACGACCGCGCCTTCCGCCGGCTGCGCCGGTCCTTCGAGGGCAAGAAGGTCACGGGCCCGGGTTTCGACCAGGAGGTGCTGCGGCGGGCGGGGATCGAGGAGGCGTACGCCTTCGCGGCGGTCTCGAGCGGGGACAACTCCAACATCATCGCGGCCCGGGTGGCGCGCGAGACGTTCAAGGTCCGGCATGTGGTCGCCCGCATCTACGACCCCTCCCGGGCGGAGTTCTACCAGCGGCTGGGCATCCCGACCGTCGCCGCCGTGCGCTGGAGCGCGGACCAGGCGCTGCGCCGGATCCTGCCCGAGCAGACGATCACGGCCGACTTCCGCGAGGCCTCGGGACGGCTGCAGCTGGGCGAGCTGTCCCTCGACGACTCGTGGTCGGGTCTGCACCTCGACGCGATCGAGGAGGCCACGGGGGTGCGCATCGCGTTCGTGACGCGCTTCGGGGAGGGGGTCCTGCCGGGACCCGACACCAGCTACCAGCAGGGGGACGTGGTGCACGCGATGATGCGCACCGACGACGTCGAGGCCGTGTCCCGGGCCCTGTCCCGCCCGCCCGGGCCGGACGTGCTCGACTTCGCCAACTCCCTGCGCCGGGAGTCCGACGAGGCACCCGGCTCCGGCGACACCTCCGGGGGAGGCCGCTGATGCGCGTGGTCATCGTGGGCGCGGGCGCCGTGGGCGCCTCCATCGCCCGGGAGCTGCTCTCCCACGAGCACGAGGTGGTGATCTTCGACGAGAAGCCGGAGGTGATCGGCCGCTCGGACCTGCGCGGCGCGCAGTGGATCATCGGGGACGCCTGCGAGCTCTCCACGCTGCGGGAGGGCGGGCTGGAGGAGACCGACGTGGTCGTCGCCGCCACGGGCGACGACAAGGCGAACCTCGTCGTCTCCCTGCTGGCGCGCAGCGAGTTCGGCGTGCCCCGCACCGTCGGCCGGGTCAACAACCCCAAGAACGAGTGGCTCTTCGACGACGCGTGGGGCGTGGACGTCGCCGTGTCCACGCCGCGCCTGATGACCGCGCTCGTCGAGGAGGCGGTCGAGGTCGGCGACGTGGTCCGGCTGCTGACCCTGCAGACGGGCGGGGCGACGCTCGCCGCCTACACGGTGCCGCACGAGCACCCGATCATCGCCACGATGGTGTCCCAGGTGCCGTGGCCGCCGGACGTGACGCTCGTGGCCATCCTGCGCGACGGGGTGCCCATCACCCCGTCCGGGGACGACGTGGTGGAGGGCGCCGACCAGCTCTTCTTCGTCTCCACCACGGAGGGCGAGGCCCAGCTGCGCGCGATGTTCACCACCGCCGGCCGGCACGAGCCCCACCGGTCCTGAGCCCGGCGGCCGTGCTCAGTCCGGGGCCGGGTCCCGCTCCTGGGCCGCGATCTGCTCCGGGGGCCGGGAGACGAGCCACGCGAGCCACAGGGTCAGCGCGTACAGGGGCACCCCCATCACCAGCCGCGCCACGCCCAGGCCGGTGAGGTTCTCCGCGAGGTACAGGGGCACCTGGACCACGAGGCGGGCCGCGAACATGGCCATGAGCATGGCCGTGGCCACCCGGTAGGCGCGGCGGCGCACCGGGACCTCGCGCCACTGCGACCCCTCCCCGCGGATGTACCCGTAGAAGACGCCGAGCAGCGGCCAGCGGGCCAGCAGGGACAGCCCGAGACCCACGAACCAGACCGCGTTGATCCAGAAGCCGGGCACGTAGTAGTCGAGCGCCTCGCCCGTGGCGCGCGCGAACACCGCGCACACGACCACGCCCACGAACCCGGACACGGCCTGCACCAGGCTCTGGCGCTGGACGAGGCGCAGGACGGTGAACAGGGCGGCCGTGGCCAGCGACGCGACGAGGGCCGCACCGAGGGTGTTGCCGACGAGCAGCACCGCCAGGAACACGAATCCCGGCAGGATCGTCTCGGCCAGACCGCGCCAGCCGCCGACGGCATGCAGCACGTCGAGCTGGCCGTTGTCCTTGCGGCGCATCCCCGAGCGTGCGGCGTAGGCGGCCATCGAGCGCTCCACGTCGCCGTCGCGCCCGTCGCCGGCCGCGCCGTCGCGCCGGCCGGGGGCCGTCATCGGCTGACCTGCTTGGCGATGATCTCGTAGCGCGGGTTGTGCATGGTGGGACGGCCGTCCCGGAAGCTCACCACGCCCACGCAGCGCAGCCGTGTCCCGGCGGTGACGCCCGGCACGCTGCGCTGGCCCTGCCACACGAGACGCAGCGGCCGGGGCGTGGACGACCCTTCGGCCCCGGGTTCCCCGGAGCCGTCCGGTGCGAGCAGGGCGGTGAAGTTCTGCGTCCCCGTGACCGGGGGGAGGGTCACCTCGACCACCAGGCCGCTCGCCATCACCCGCCGGCGGCCCCCGGCCGCGGTCGAGGGGTCGAGATCGCCCGCGCACACGGGCGCCTCGGTGACCACGTCGATGGCCCCCGTCCCCGGGGTCGGCCGGGTCCCGCCGTGTCCTGTCCTCGTCATGGCTCAGCCGATCTCGGTGATCTCGGGGCCGCGCCGCGGGGGCGGGACGGGCTCCGCGCCGGTCCCCGGCCGCGGGTCGGGGCGGCGGACCGCGTCCTCCGGCACCACGAGCGTCAGCAGCTCCCGGGGGGGCATGGGCCGGTCGCCGCGCACCACGACGAGCTCGCGCACGACCTCGTCGAGGGCGGCGGCGGACTCGGCGGTCACCGCCGCGGTGCCCGTGAACACCGCCCGCACGAACCACCGCGGTCCGTCGACGCCCACGAAGCGCGCGAGGCGGAAGCCGCGGGTCCCGTCGGACGCCGTGGCGGGGAAGCGGGTGACGACCTGGAGCCCGAAGGGCCCCTCCTCGATCGTCGGCTCGCCGTTGCTCGTGCGCAGGGACTGCACGAGCTCTCGGCGCACCTCGTCCCACAGTCCCTCGGAGCGGGGTGCGGCGAACGCCTGGACCTGGACGGAGCCGCCCTCGAGGTCCAGCGCCACGGCCCGGGGACGCTGCGTCCGCTCGTCGACCTCGAGGCGCACGCCCAGACCGGGACGGGCCCGCACCAGCACGGCGCCGAGGTCGAGGTAGCCGTCGCGGCTGTCGATCTGCGCGACGTCGAGGGGGCCCTGCGGCTCCCGGCGCCGGGCGGCCGCGTCCTCCTCCGCGCTCGGCTCGGCCTCGGGCCGGGCCGGGGCGGCGTCCTGCGCCGTGGGCTTCTTCTTGCGACCGAACATGTCTTCGTTCTCCTCCGCCGGCACGCGCTGCCGGCTCGTGGCGTGAGCTCGTGGGGGGGGGCGCTCGTCAGGCGGTGCCGCTGGAGCCGAAGCCCGTGCCGCCGCGCTGGGAGCCGGGCAGGACGTCGACGACCTCGAACACGGCCTGCTCGACGCGCTGGACGACGAGCTGCGCGATGCGGTCGCCGCGGCGGACCGCGAAGGACTCGGCGCCGTCGGTGTTCAGCAGGGTCACCATGATCTCGCCACGGTACCCGGAGTCGACCGTTCCCGGAGCGTTGACCACCGTGATGCCGTGCCGGGCGGCCAGCCCGGAGCGGGGGTGCACGAACCCGGCGTATCCCTCGGGCAGGGCGACGGCCACCCCGGTGGGCACCAGGGCCCGCTCCCCCGGCCCGAGCACCACGTCCGTGCGCGAGCGCAGGTCCGCGCCCGCGTCCCCGGGCTTCGCGTAGACGGGCAGGGGGAGGTCCGGATCGAGGGCTTGCAGCGCGATGCTGAGCGGGCGCCCGCTGCCCGACGGCGGCCCGTGGCCTGGCGACTGGTCGTTCACAGTGCCCCACTGTAACGCGCCGGACCACCGGCGCAGTCGTGAGACGCTAGAGCCATGTCCCACCCTGCCTCCCCCAACGCGTCCCCGGCCGACGATCCCCGCGGCACCCACCGGTCCGCCGAGCGGCCCGGCACGAAGATCCTGTACGAGGAGAAGCTCTCCCCCGCGTGGTGGATGTGGCTGCTCGTCCTCTTCGCGGGGCTCGTCGCCCTCGTGGCGCTCGCTCCCATCGACCCGTGGGTGGGCGTGGCGGCGGCCGTCGTGGTCGCCGGCGGCACCGCCGTGGCCCTCGTGGCCTCCAGCTCCCGGATCGTCGTCACGGGCGAGTCGCTGCAGGTCGGCCGGGCCCGCATCGAGCGACGGTTCGTGGGCGAGGCGGAGGCCTTCCGCGGCGACGACGTCCGCCGGGTCCGCGGCCCCGAGCTGGACGGACGGGCCTTCATGAACTTCCGGGCGTCCGTGGGCCCGGTGGTGCGGATCCGGATCACCGACCCGGTCGATCCCACCCCCTACTGGCTCACGTCCACCCGCCACCCGGAACGGATCGTCGAGGTGCTGTCACCGCGTCCGTGAGCGGGGCCGGGGTGGCAGCACGGAAGAACCCCGCCGCGACGAGCGTCGCGGCGGGGTTCTCGGCGTTCCTCGGACGACCCGGACCCGGCGGGTGTCAGCCCACGCACTCGACGCAGAACCGGACCCCGTTCCTGTCCTCGGCGATCTGGGAGCGGTGCCGCACCAGGAAGCACGAGCCGCAGGTGAACTCGTCCTCCTGCGCCGGCAGCACGACGACGGACAGCTCCTCGTTGGAGAGGTCGGCGCCCGGCAGCTCGAAGCTCTCGGCCGCGGCGGCCTCGTCCTCGTCCACGCTGCCGGACTGGGAGTCGCTGCGTCGCGTCTGCAGCTCTTCGATCGAGTCCTCCTTGAGCTCGTCGTCCTGCTTGCGCGGCGCGTCATAATCTGTGGCCATGTCCGGTCTTTGCTCCAATGGATCCGAGGGTGGCTCCGTGGCGGCGTTCCGCCGCCCACCGGGCGCTGTGTCGCGTAGATTGTTCACCATCCGGGGGCAAAAATCCAACCGCGCACCGGGCCCGCGACCACGCGTCGGGACCGGCCGCGCACGGCCTCCGGCGGGGGTCGCACGGCGGCCAGTAGGATTGGGCGCGGGACCGGCCCGGCACGACGTCCGCGGCCGCCGGCCCCACCCCCGCAGCGCCCGCTCGAGGACCCCGAGCGCACCCGAGAACCACCCGGAGGAATGACAGCATGGAGCAGTTGCGCCTGGCAGGTGTGCACGACGACGGTGAGCACCTGGTCGTCGAGGACGAGGCAGGCACCCGCCGCCTGCTGCGGATCGACCAGGAGCTGCGCCTGGCCGTCCAGCGCGCCCGGCGGCTGCCCGGCGCGCGGCAGCGGGGGACCGGACCGTTCGGCCCCCGCGAGATCCAGGCCCGCTTCCGCTCGGGCGCCACGGTCGAGGAGATCGTGGCCGAGAGCGGCTGGGAGTCCGCCCGCGTCCGCCGCTACGAGTGGCCGATCCTGGCCGAGCGGGCCCACGTCGCCGCCGAGGCGCAGAAGGTCGAGATCGAGGACCGCTCCGCCCACCGCGGCTACCACTCCGTCTTCGAGGGCGAGCCCCTCACCCTCGGCCGTGCCGTGGCCCACCGTGCCGGTGACCTCGGGGTGGACCCCGCCTCCCTCGAGTGGGACTCCTGGCAGCGCGAGGACCACCTGTGGGCGGTGGTCGCCCGGTTCGAGGTGGCCGACCGTTCGGCCGCCCCGGCCCACGACGAGCCCGTGGCCGAGTGGCTCTACAACCCCGCGAACCAGAGCGTCCGGCCGGCGAACTCCTGGGCGGAGGCCCTCACCGAGGCCGGCACCCCGGACACCCCGCTCGGCACGGGCCTCGGCGTCCTGGACGGCGGCCTCGACCCCGAGCTGACCCAGCTGCGCCGGTCCGCCGTGGAGACCGACGACCTGCTCGACGTCCTGCAGGCCCGCCGCGGCCAGCGCATCGGCGACGACGCCGACGGGGACGACGCCCTGGCCGAGATCCTGGGCCGCGGCATGGGGCACGTCGAGCGGCGCCCCCGCCCGCTCGCCGCCCCCGAGGACACGCCCGTGTTCGACCGTCCCTTCCAGCCGGCCACGCCGTTCCCTGCGTCCGGCGCCGGCCCGGCGCCGTCCCCGGAGGCGGTCGAGGAGTCCGCCGGCCAGGCACCCGGGCGGCCCACCGTGGAGCCGGGTGCGGAGCCCACCGGGCCGTCCGTCGACGAACCCGCTGCGGCGTCCACGGGGCGACCCGCTGCACAGGATGATGCGCAGGATGATGCGCAGGACGACAGGCCGGACGATGCCGGGCGGGCCGCGGACGGCCCGGCCGGCGAGGACACCGCCGACCAGGACAGTGCCGACCAGGACACCGCCGACGTGGACAGCGCCCGGGGGAACTCCGCCGGGACGAGCACAGCCGTGCGCGACGGGGCCGTGGGCAACGGGCCCGTGGACGGAGGTTCCGGTCCGGAGGCCGCGGGCACGGGCACGGACCCCGCCGACGACGCCGCCGCGGAGGGGACGACGGCCGAGCGTCCCCGACCGCGCAACAGGACGGCCAAGGCCCGGCGCTCCGCACGCTCCTCCGTGCCCAGCTGGGACGAGATCGTCTTCGGGAGCTCTTCGGACTGATCCCCGGGCCGGGTGCGCGCCGTCCGGCCGTGCCGGGCCGGCACGGGTTAGAGTGCACGCAGCAGGGGACGGCTCCGGGCCGTCCCTCCGGGTCCGTGCGCTCCCCCTTTCTGTGCTCGGTCCGGACGGACGACACCACGTCAGGGGCAGCACGGCATGGGCAATTCCATCGAGGACGACCTGTTCGGGGACGACGATCGCGAGGCCACCACCGGTTCCCCGGCGCCCGGCCCCGTCGGCGAGCCCCGCGGGAAGAGCGCACCGCCGCAGCCGGTCGATCCGCTCGAGGGCTCCGGGCCCGGACGCTTCGTGGCAGGTCTCGTGCTCGGCGCGGTCGTGCTCGTCGTGCTGGCCGGGGTCGGGGCGCTCTACCTGGGCGGCGTCGGGCGCAACCTCTTCGGCGCGGGCCAGGAGGCGGAGTTCGTCCCCGCCCCCGCCGTGACCGTCGCACCGTCCCCGACGCCCACCGCCACGCCGTCCCGCACCCCGTCCCGCACCCCGTCGCCGAGCCCCTCGCCGGAGGCGCCGGATCCGGTGCCACCGGCCCCCCAGCCGGTGGCACCGGCGGAGCCCTACGTCCCTCCGGCACCCGTGGCCCCCGCCCCGGTCGTGCCCGAGCCCGTGGTGCCGCAACCCGTGGTGCCGCAACCGGTCGTGCCCGAACCTGTGGTGCCCGCGCCCGTCCCGCCCCAGCCGGTTCCGCCGGCACCGGCGCCCGCACCGGCCGAACCGCTTCCGCCGTCGACCGGGGCGCCCGCCCCGCAGGAGGAGCAGGACCCCGGGGACGAGGAGGGCCGGGGCACCGAGGAGGACGAGCCCGTCGAGTCGGCTGCCGCCGGCGGCGACGCCGCCCCGGGCCCCGACGCGGCCACGGACGACCCGCAGGGCCCTTGACCCGGGGACCGGCAGTCAGGCCAGGCGCAGCAGCGGGACCTCCCGCTCGGCCCGGGTGAGCGAGCCGTGCTGGCCCACCATGGACATGACGCTGGGCCGGAGCCGGCCCAGGTCGAACAGCGCCAGGGGTTCCCTGGCCAGTACGAGGAGGTCACCGATGCGCGCGCGCACGGCGTCGCGGACCTGCCCCGGAGGACCGAAGTAGCCGGCGTCGAGGGCGGCTTCCCGGGAGAGCATCCAGACGCGGGACCCGAAGTGCTCCCGCCACGCGGCCACGAGCACCCGGACGTCCTCCGCCGTCGCGTCCGGTTCCAGGTGGAGCTGCACCGTGCGCGGCTCGCCGGCCGTGTGCCGGACGCCGTCCAGCAGACCGGGCAGCGCCGAGACGTCGGCGCGGGCGTCGAGAGGGACGTCGACCATGCCGTGGTCACCGGTCACCAGGACCGTGGTGCCCGCGGGCACCCGGGCGACGAAACGGCGCAGGGACGCGTCGAGCTCCTCGAGCTGGGCCGTCCACTCCCACGACTCCCAGCCCCGGGCGTGCCCGGTGCGGTCGAGCTCGTCCCAGTAGAAGTACATGAGGCCGTCGCGCCCGGCGGCGAGCTGGTCGAGCGCCGTGCCGACCCGCGCCGCCGGTCCCTCCGCGGCCACGAACCGGCCGCCGCGCAGGGCCGCCCGCGTCAGCCCCGAGCCGGCGAACCGGTGCCGGCTGACCGTGACCACGTCGAGGTGCTCGGCGGCTCGCTCCAGCACCGTGGGCAACGGCTGCCACGACACCGGGTCCACGGCCGTGTCCCAGCCCCCGAGCTGGTTCACGACCCGGTCCCGGGACGGGTCGAGGACGTCGTAGCCCACGAGCCCGTGCGCCCCGGGTGCGACGCCCGTACCGAAGGACGCCAGCGAGGCCGCCGTGGTCGTGGGGAACGCCGCGTCCAGCGTGGCCAGGCTCTGCGCACCGGCCAGTCCGGGGGCGTGCCCGGCACGGGACCGCAGCTGGGCCCGGCCCAGCCCGTCCACCATGACGACGACGACCCGGCGGGCGGCGGGCAGCCCCAGCACGTCCCGGAAGCCGGGCACGCCCAGGGACGCCGCGGCCGAGGACATCACCTCCCCCACCGAGCGGCTGCCGTAGCGCGGCGGCTTCGGGAGGTCGGGGGGCAGCCCGGGCAGGACCTCCTCGACCGACCTCATCGGGCGGCGCCGCCGTCCCGGCCGGTGAACCGGTCGGTGAACCGGGTGCGCGGGGTGGCGGCGATCGCCCGCCGCGGGGCCGGCGTGCGCCCGTGGACCGGCTGGGCGATCTGCGCGCCGTCGGTCAGCGGGGCGAGATTGGCCCGGCGCAGGGTGCGCGCGAACTCCCGGGCCCCCTCGACGGCCGTCGGGCCGTCCGCCTCCGCACTGATCCGCAGCACGATGTCCTCCCGCGCAGCCGTGCCGGAGTAGCCGTGGTCGGCCTGGCACTGGGGGTCCTCGCACAGGGCCGGCGCCAGGTCCACGTGCAGGGTGCCGGTCCACGCGATGGCGAGCGTCACCTCGGAGATGGGGCTGTCCGGCCGGTAGTTGGCCGGCTGGTAGTACGAGTAGCTCAGCGTGACCGAACGGATCTGGGAGATGCCGACCGTCTCCGTGGAGACCCGGGCCACCACGTCCCGGCCGCTCTCGTCGAACTCCTCGTCGTCCACGTGCGTCACGTGCAGCACGTCCTCGGCCAGCACCAGCACGGTCGTGTGCCGGTGCACCTCCGTGCGGTCGATGTGGGTCTCCAGCTGCACGAGGTGGGAGACCGGGGACCGGCCGTCCAGGGAGTCCTGGACCACGTCGATCACCAGCTGCGGATAGAAACCGGCCTTGTTGATGTCCTCGACCAGCCGCTGGCCGCGCTCACCTGAATACGTCATGGGGGACATTTTCCCCCACGGCCGTGCCGGTGCCCAACACGGACCGTCAGGGCACGCGGAAGTAGCAGCGCTCCTCCCCGCCGCCCCGGTCCTCGCAGACCCGTTCCAGCAGCACGGGGCTCTCCTCCGGCGCCGGGCTCGGCGTCGCACCGGCGCTCTGCGTCGCCGTGGGCGTCGCCCCGGGGCCGGGCACCCGGTCCGCGGTGCCGAGCGGGTCGAGCAGCAGGTACCCGCTGAGCACCGTCGTCGTCCCGACCAGGGCCACGAACAGCGCGGTCACGGCACTGCGGCGGCGGGCCCGCTTCGGTGGCGCCGGGAGGGCCGCCGTCGACGTCCCGGCCGCGCGCCGACCGACCGGGCCTCGACCGGCCGGGGCACCGCCCAGCGGATCGTGGTCGGACCCCTCCGGGCCCGTTCCGGTCGCCGCCTCGTACGGCGCCGGGCGGCCGGTCGCCGTCGCCCCGGTCGCCGTCACCCCGCTCGATGCCGCTCCGCCCGATGCCGGTCCTCTCGATGCCGGTGTGCTGCCGGCCGGCGTCGTGTCCCGCGTGTCCGCTCCGTCGGGCCGGTTCCCGCCGGCGTCCACGGCCCCCGTGCCCGGCCCCTCGGCGCCGGCCGCCTCCTGCGCGTCCGCCCCGCCGCCCCGGTCCGTCCCGTCCGGGCCGGTCCATCCGGACAGCGCCCGGCTCGCCCACGGCTCGGGCAGCGGCTCGAGGACGTCGAAGACCTCGAAGGGCTCCCCGTCGCGGGTCAGGGCCGGCTCGAAGTGCCGCAGCGCCGCGCCCGCGGTGAGCTCGTGCAGCACGGCCACGGCCGCGTCACGGCGCAGGGCGGGATCGGGCGTGAGCAGCGCCGCGAGGTGTTCGGCGAGGTCGCCCTGCTCCCCCACGACGGCGCGCGCGTCGCCGGGACCGAGAGGTTCCTGCGGCTCGAGGGAGGGGTCCAGCATCCGCAGCGCCGTGATGCCCGCCGCGTAGAGGTCCTGCGCGGGGTTCGGGTCGGTGAGCGCGTAGGCCTCCGGCGGCAGGTAGCCGGGGGTGCCCACGACCGTGCCCGTCCGGGTCAGCCGGGCGTCCTGGACCCGCACCGCGATGCCGAAGTCGGAGAGGAGGATGTGGGGCCGGCCCGTCCCGGTGCGGTCCAGCATGAGGTTGCCCGGCTTCACGTCCCGGTGCACCCAGCCCTGGGCGTGCACGAACTGCAGCGCCTGCAGCAGCTGCGCCAGGACCTCCTGCGTCAGCTCGGCCGACGCGGCCCCGTTGTCCAGCAGGGCCGACTCCAGGGTCCCGCCGTGCACCAGGGGCATGGCGATGACCACGTGCGCGTCCTCCGCGGCCCAGCCGTACGGCGCGAGCACGTGCGGGTGGTCCAGCTTCACCGACTGCTCCCGGGCGAAGCGCAGCAGGTCCGCGGAGTCCCGCTGGCGCAGCACCTTGGCCGCGCAGAGCTGCTGCAGCCGGCCGTCCCAGGCCCGCCAGACGGAACCGCTGCCGCCCCGCGCGATCGGGTCGATGAGGGTGTACCGACCGGCTATGGTGTCCGCCACTGAGTCCGGGCCCGCCTAGCTGCGCATCGCCCGGCGCGCGCTGTCCGTCCGCTGCCGTGCGTTGCCGATCCCCACGGACGCCGCGAGCACGGTCAGCGAGCCGCTGGAGACGAGCACCGGGTTCAGTTCCACGCGGGCGATCTCGGGGTGCCGGTCCTTGAGCAGCGCCACCCGGGAGACGAGGTCCTCGAGCCGGTCGACGTCCGCCGCGGGCACTCCCTGGTGGCCGAGGAGCTTGCGGGAGGCCTTGGGCTCCCGCACCATCCGCCGCACGTCCTGGTCCGTCAGCGGCGGGACCCGGTGGGCCCAGTCCTCGAGGAGGTTCACCGCGTCCCCCGCCATCCCGAAGGACAGCACGGGACCGATGAGCGGGTCCTCGATCGCCCGGAGCACCACGGCCTGGCCGGTGGGCGCCATGGACTGGACCTCGAGGTCGAAGGTGCCGAAGGGGGCGAGTGCACGGTGCATGGTCGCGATGGCCGTGCGCAGCTGTGCGTCGTCCTGGATGTTGAGCTGCACGCCGCCCAGGTCCAGGCGGTGCCGGAGGTTGGGGTCGGTGGTCTTCAGCGCCACGGGGTAGCCGAGCCGCGCGGCCGCGGCCGGGGCGTCCTCGGGGTCCGTGAACCGTTCGCTGCGCAGCAGCCCGATCCCGTAGGTCTCCAGCAGCGCCCGCGCCTGGCTGTCGTCCAGCTCGAGCAGCTCGTCGCCGGCGACCCGGGGCAGCACCGTCTCGACGAGGGTCTCGGCCGCCTCCGCGTCGATGCCGTGCGGCTCGGCGAGGCGCCCCTGGTCCTGGGCACGCCACCGCGTGTAGTCGACCACCTTGGCCAGCGCGCGCAGGGCCGCCCCGGGGGAGTCGAAGCACGGCACGTCCGGGCCGTCGTCGGCGTGGTGGAGGGCGGAGACCGCCCCGGGCTCGGTGCTGCCCGTGAAGACGACCACCACGGTCTTGCCGTGCTCCCGCCCCACCCGGCCCACCAGCTCGGCGACCGCCCGCGGGGTCGTGCCCGGGATCGGCATCAGGGTGACCACGGCGGAGTCGACGGCCTCGGCGCCGAGACTGCTGTCGACGGCCCGTCGCAGCTCCTCGAGGGCGTCGTCCCCGCCGTCCGCGGTCCGCACGCCCGCCTGGGTCACCGCGACCTCCAGCCCCAGCTGCATGCACCGGTCCTCCATGAGCTGGCCCAGCGCCAGCGCGTTGGACACGAGGGCCGTGCGGGCACCCGCGGGCAGGGGCTGCCCGGTGAGGATGCCGGCCACGTCCATGAGGTGCTCGCTCGTGTCGGCGCGGATCACGCCGGCCTGCCGGAACATCGCGTCCAGGGCGCCCGGCGGCGCCTGGGTGGTCCGCCCGGTGTGGCCGGGCGGCAGGCGCAGCCCGGTGACCTCGCTCTTGGCCACGATCACGGGCTTGTTCAGGGACAGCCGTCGCGCGATCCGGGAGAACTTGCGCGGATTGCCCACGGACTGCAGGTAGAGGCCGCACGCGCGGGTCGCGGCGTCGTCCTCCCAGAACTGCATCATGTCGTTGCCGGAGACGTCGGCCCGGTTGCCGGCGGACAGGTACGTGGACACGCCCACGTTGTGGCGCAGCGCGGCGGCGTTGAGCATCATGCCGATGGCCCCCGACTGGCTGAACAGTCCCAGCGGCCCCTCCCGCGGCACCGTGGGCAGGATCGAGGCGTTGAACCGGGACTCCGGGGCCGTGTTGAACAGCCCGAGGCTCGCCGGGCCGACCACGCGCATCCCGTGCGAGCGCGCCCGGCGGACGAGCTCGGTCTGCCGGGCCTGGCCCTCCGCCCCGGCCTCGGCGTATCCGCCCGTGACGACGACGACGGCGCGCACCCCCGCCGCACCGCACTGGTCCACGACGTCGGCCACCTGGTCGACGGGCACGGCGATCACGGCCAGGTCCACGCGCTCGGGCACCTCCCCGATCGAGGTCGCGTGGACCATGCCCTCCCGCTCGAACGGCGTCGGGCTCACACCGCTGAGCCGGCCGGCGAACCCGGAGGCGAGGAGGTGCTCGACCAGCGCGTGGCCGGCGTGACCGGGGTGCCTCGAGGCACCGACCACGGCGATGGAGGCCGGGGTGAGGAGGTCGGCCATGGAGAGGGCCTCGGCCCGGTGCTCGCGCGCCGCCATCACGGCCAGCGACTTCTCGGTGGGGTCGATGTCGAAGCCCACCACCACCACGCCGTCGTCGAATTTGCGGGTCAGTTCGTAGCCCGCCTGCGCGAAGACCCGGAGCATCTTGCGGTTCTCGGGCAGCACCTCCGCGGAGAAGTGGTCGATCCCGTTCTCGCGGGCGGCCGCGGCCAGGTGCTCGAGCAGGATCGAGCCGATGCCCCGCCCCTGGTGGGCGTCCGAGATCATGAAGGCGACCTCGGCGTCCTGGGGGTCGTCCGTGCGGTCGTAGCGCCCGACGCCGATGATCTGCTCCCCCAGGAGCAGCACGAAGCACACGCGGTCCGTGTGGTCCACCCGGGTGAACCGGTCCAGCTCACGGGCGGACAGGGTGGGCTTGTAGGAGAAGAAGCGCAGGTAGATGGTGTCCTCGGACTGCGACTGGTGGAAGGCCAGCAACGCGTCGCGGTCCTGCGGGGAGATCGGTCGCAGGTGCGCCGTCGCGCCGTCGCGCAGGATCACGTCGGCCTCCCAGTACTCGGGGTACCGTCCGGCGTCTTCCGTGTCCGCGGTCTCTGGAACCATAGACTTCAGGCTAGTAGACAAAGCCGCACCGTCAACGGTGCCCCCCGGTGCGCCCCCGCGCGATCTCGAAGGCCGAGACGCCGGGACCGCCCGGGCCGACCCACGACCGAAGGACCCCCCACTGTGATGGCTCGCCGCCGTGCGTCCTCCCGCCCGTCCGCAGAGGACGAGCTGCCCGCCGACTTCCGGGAGAACATCGTCGACATCGACGTGACCTCCGAGATGGAGACGAGCTTCCTCGAGTACTCGTACTCCGTCATCTACTCGCGCGCCCTCCCGGACGCCCGGGACGGGCTCAAGCCGGTCCAGCGCCGCATCCTGTTCATGATGAGCCAGATGGGGCTGCGGCCGGACCGCGGCCACGTCAAGAGCGCTCGCGTCGTGGGCGAGGTGATGGGCAAGCTGCACCCGCACGGCGACTCCGCCATCTACGACGCCATGGTCCGACTCGCCCAGTCCTTCGCGATGCGCCTGCCGCTCGTGGACGGGCACGGGAACTTCGGTTCGCTCGACGACGGCCCCGCCGCCTCCCGCTACACCGAGGCCCGGATGGCCCCGGCCGCCCTGGCGCTCACGGCCGACCTCGACGAGGACGTCGTGGACTTCGTGCCCAACTACGACAACCAGTTCACCCAGCCGGGCGTGCTGCCCGCGGCGTTCCCGAACCTGCTGGTCAACGGCTCCTCCGGGATCGCGGTGGGGATGGCCACGAACATGGCCCCGCACAACCTGCGGGAGGTCGTGGCCGGCGCCCGCCACCTCGTCGAGCACCCCGAGGCGACCCTCGAGGACCTCATGCGCTTCGTCCCCGGCCCGGACCTGCCCTCGGGCGGGCGGATCGTGGGCCTCGACGGGATCCGGGACGCGTACCGGACCGGCAGGGGCTCCTTCAGGACCCGCGCGAAGGTGTCGATCGAGCAGGTCACCCCCCGCAAGCAGGGCATCGTGGTCACCCAGCTGCCCTACATGGTCGGGCCCGAGAAGGTCACCGAGAAGATCAAGGAGGCGGCGCAGGCGAAGAAGCTGCAGGGCGTCGCCGACGTCGTGGACCTCACCGACCGCAAGAACGGCATGCGGCTCGTCATCGAGGTCAAGAACGGCTTCAACCCCCAGGCCGTCCTGCAGCAGCTGTACAAGTACACGCCCATGGAGGACTCCTTCGGGATCAACAACGTGGCGCTCGTCGACGGACGGCCCCGGACCATGGGGCTGCTCGAGCTGCTGCGGGTCTACGTGGAGCACCGGCTGTCCGTGGTCCGGCGGCGCACGGCCTTCCGCCTGGGCAGGAGGCGCGACCGCCTGCACCTGGTCGAGGGCCTGCTCGTGGCGATCGTCGACATCGACGAGGTCATCCAGATCATCCGCTCGTCCGACGAGACCGCCGTGGCCCGGGAGCGGCTCATGGCCGTGTACGACCTCTCCCGCGTCCAGGCCGACCACATCCTGGAGCTCCGCCTGCGCCAGCTGACCAAGTACTCGAGGATCGAGCTCGAGAAGGAGCAGGAGGAGCTGCTCCGGGAGATCGCCGAACTCGAGGAGATCCTCGCCTCGGACGCCCGGCTGCGTGCCCTGGTCTCGGCGGAGCTCGCGGAGATCGCCGAGGTCCACGGCGACGACCGGCGGACCGAGCTGCTCGAGTCGGAGGCCCTGCCCGGTCCCGCCGCCGCTGCCGCCGGCCCCGCACCGGGGAGGTCCCCCGCCGGGGGGCTCGCGCTCGAGATCGCCGACGACCCGTGCTGGGTGTTCCTGTCCACCTCGGGGCAGCTCGCCCGCACGCCCTCGCAGGCCCCGCTGGTGGACCCTCCGCGGCGCCTCAAGCACGACGCCCTGACCTCCGCGGTGCGGGCCACCGCGCGCGGGGAGCTCGGGGCGGTCACCTCGGCCGGGCGCATGCTGCGCGTCCAGGTGATGGACGTGCCCGTGCTGACCGCCTTCGAGGGCACCCCGAAGCTGGGCGACGGGGTCCCGGTCAAGGAGTTCCTCACGCTCGCCCGCGGCGAGCGGCTCGTGGGGCTGGCCCCGCTCGGTGCGGTGCTCGCGCTGGGCACCCGCAACGGCGTGGTCAAGCGCGTCAGCCCCGAGTACCCCCTCAACCGTGCGGAGTGGGAGGTCATCACGCTCAAGGACGGCGACGAGGTCGTCGGCCTGGCCGAGGCCGCCGAGGAGGACGAGCTGGTGTTCGTGACCCGGGACGGCCGGCTGCTGCACTTCGACGCCGGCACCGTCCGCCCCCAGGGCCGCACGGCCGGCGGCGTCGCGGGGATCAAGCTGGTCGCGGGCGACGCCGTGGCGTTCTTCGGGGCCGTGCGCGCCACGGACGAGACGCCCGTGGTCGTGACCGTCGCCCGCGCGGACGAGGTGCTGCCGGGCATGTCGCAGTACTCGGCGAAGGTCACCCCCTTCGCGGAGTACCCGCCCAAGGGCCGGGCCACCGGCGGGGTGCGCGCCCACCGCTTCCTCAAGGGCGAGACGGCCCTGTCCCTGGCCTGGGTCGGGCACGGACCGCCCAAGGCCGTCTCGGCCTCGGGCGTGGCACGGGCCCTGCCCACCGAGCACGGTCGCCGGGACGGCTCCGGCGTGCCCACCGACCAGGTGATCGACGCGATCGGCCCCGCCTACGCCTGAGGCTCAGCGGCGGGGACCGAGCAGTCCCCGCTGCTGCACGGCCGCGCGCTCCTCCTCGAGCTCCCGGACGGAGCGGTCGATGCGGACCCGCGAGAACTCGTCGAGGGTCAGGTCCGGGACCACCGCGGCGTGCCCGTCCCGGCACACGACCGGGAAGGAGCTCACGAGCCCCTCCGGCACGCCGTAGGAGCCGTCGGAGGCCACCGCCATCGACGTCCAGGCGCCCTCGGCGGTGCCCGAGACCCAGTCGCGGACGTGGCACAGGGCCGCGTGCGCCGCCGACGCCACGGACGAGCCGCCGCGCACGTCGATGATCTCCGCGCCGCGGCGCGCGACCCGGGGGATGAACGTGCCGTCCACCCAGACCAGGTCGAGACCCTTCCCGGCGAGCACCTCGAGCGCCGGCCGGCCCCCGACACGGGCGTGGGTCAGGTCGGGGTACTGGCTCGCGGAGTGGTTGCCCCAGACGGCCACGCCCTCGATCCCGTCGACGCGCGCTCCGGTGGCCGCCGCCAGCTGCGCGACCGCACGGTGGTGGTCGAGCCGGGTCAGGGCCGTGAACCGCTCGCGCGGCACGTCGGGGGCGTGCGAGGCCGCGATGTACGCGTTGGTGTTGGCCGGGTTGCCGACCACCACGGCCCGGAAGTCCTCCGCCGCTCCGCGGTTGACGGCCCGTCCCTGGACCGAGAAGATCCCGGCGTTGGCCTCGAGCAGGTCTGCGCGCTCCATGCCCCGGGAGCGGGGACGGGCCCCGATGAGCAGCCCCACCGAGGCCCCGTCGAAGGCGGCGTCCGCGTCGTCGAAGACCTCCACGCCCTCGAGCAGCGGGAAGGCACCGTCCTGGAGCTCGAGGGCCGTGCCCTCCGCGGCGCGCCGTGCCTGCGGCACCTCGAGCAGGTGCAGCCGGACGGGCGTGCCCGGCCCGAGGAGGTCGCCCGCGGCGGCGCGGAAGACGGTGGCGTAGCCGATCTGGCCCGCCGCCCCGGTCACGGTGACGGTGACCGGCCGGGCGGCTGCGGGCGGCGGGGTGTGCGGACCGGAGACGGTCATGCGGGGTCCTTCCTCGGGGACGGTCCTTCGTCCCCGCCCAGCGTAGCCGCCGGGCCGCGGCACCGGGACCGTCAGGCGTCGATGCGCTCCTGGTCCAGGTGCGTGGCGCCCTCGATGATGAAGTCCTTGCGCGGTGCCACCTGCGAACCCATGAGCAGGGAGAATGCGTGCTCGGCGGCCTCGGCGTCCTCGACCCGGATCCGGCGCAGCATCCGGTGCCGGACGTCCATGGTCGTCTCCGCGAGCTGGTCCGCGTCCATCTCGCCCAGTCCCTTGTAGCGCTGGATGGGCTCCTTGAACCGCCGCCCCTCCGCCTCGAGCCGGCCGAGCAGGTCCGCGAGCTCGCGCTCGGAATACGTGTAGACCATCTCGTTGGCCTTCCCGCCCGCGTTGACGATCTCCACCCGGTGCAGGGGCGGCACTGCCGCGTAGACCTGTCCGGCCTCCACGAGGGGACGCATGTAGCGGTAGAACAGTGTGAGCAGCAGGGTGCGGATGTGCGCGCCGTCGACGTCGGCGTCCGTCATCATGATGACCTTGCCGTAGCGCGCCGCGGACAGGTCGAAGGTGCGCCCGGAGCCCGCCCCGATCACCTGGATGAGCGCGGCGCACTCCGTGTTGGCGAGCATGTCGGTGAGCGACGCCTTCTGCACGTTGAGGATCTTGCCCCGGATCGGGAGCAGCGCCTGGTGGTTCGAGGACCTGGCCAGCCGCGCCGTGCCGAGGGCCGAGTCGCCCTCCACGATGAAGAGCTCGGAGCGCTCGACGTCGTCCGAGCGGCACTCGACGAGCTTGGCCGGCATCGAGGAGGTCTCCAGGGCGTTCTTGCGGCGCTGCGTCTCCTTGTGCACCCGCGCGGAGATCCGGGACTTCATCTCCGCCACCACCTTCTCCAGCAGCTGTCCGGCCTGCTGCTTGTCGTGGCGGCCGGTGGAGGTGAGCTTGGCGGTCAGCTCCTTCTCGATGACCCGGCTCACGATCTGGCGCACGGCCGGAGTCCCCAGGATCTCCTTGGTCTGGCCCTCGAACTGGGGCTCGGCGAGCCGCACGGTGAGCACGGCCGTGAGGCCGGCGAGGACGTCGTCCTTCTCGACCTTGTCGCTGCCGGCCTTGAGCTTGCGGGCGTTGGCCTCGATCTGCTTCCGGAAGGTTTTCAGCAGGGCCGCCTCGAAGCCCGCTTGGTGCGTGCCGCCCTTGGGCGTCGCGATGATGTTCACGAACGAGCGCAGGGACGTGTCGTAGCCGATGCCCCAGCGCAGGGCGACGTCGACCTCGCACGTGCGCTCCAGCTCCGTGAGCTTCGACCGGCCGTTCTCGTCGAGGACCGGGACGTTCTCCGTGAAGCGGCCCTCCCCCTGGAAGCGCCACACGTCCGTGACGGAGCCGTCGGCGGCGAGGTACTCCACGAACTCGGAGATCCCGCCGTCGTGCTGGAACACCTCCTCGTGGACGCCGAACTCCCCCGGCGTGCCCGGCAGTCCCCGCTGGTCGCGCACGGTGATGCGCAGCCCCGGGATCAGGAACGAGGTCTGGCGCGCCCGCTTGGCCAGCTCCTCGTAGCTGAACCGGGCGTCCGCCGTGAAGATCTGCTCGTCCGCCCAGTACCGGATGCGCGTGCCGGTGACACCGCGCTTGGCCTTGCCCACGACGTCGAGCACCGAGCCCTCCACGAAGGGCTCGAAGCGGGCGTGCGGCGAGGGCCTGCCCTGGTCGACGAAGCGACCCGGCTCGCCGTGCCGGAACGACATCTGGTAGGTCTTCCCGCCGCGGTCGACCTGCACGTCCAGGCGCGCCGAGAGGGCGTTGACCACGGAGGCGCCCACGCCGTGCAGGCCGCCGGAGGCGCTGTAGGAGCCGCCGCCGAACTTGCCGCCCGCGTGCAGCTTGGTGAAGACAACCTCCACGCCGGTCAGCCCGGTGCGCGGCTCGAGGTCGATGGGGATGCCCCGGCCGTCGTCGTGGACCTCCACGGCACCGTCGGCGTGCAGGATCACCGTGATTTGGTGGCCGAAGCCGGCGAGGGCCTCGTCCACGGAGTTGTCGATGATCTCCCACATGCAGTGCATCAGGCCGCGGGAGTCGGTGGAGCCGATGTACATGCCCGGCCGCTTCCGGACGGCCTCGAGACCTTCGAGGACGGAGAGGTGGCGGGCGTTGTACTCGGAACGGGACGGTGTCACGGGGATACGACTCCTGGGGGACGGCGGGATTCCCCACCACTGTAGTCCGCGCGGCGGACACGACAGGCCCGCCGTACGGGTCCGCGGCACGGCGCCGGGACCTACGCCCGGGGCGAAACAGGGAGCCGCCCGGGATCGAATGTCCGACGGGCGTGGTTGTATGTAACAGTATCCCGAAGCGTCCACGAGACCCCGGGTACCTGCACCGGCGGCCCGTGCCCCGTGCAACGCGTACGACACAGGAGGAGGATCCCGTGAACGCAACATTGGAGAGCCGAGAACTCAATGCGACCGACCGCTGCGATGCGTGCGGCGCCCAGGCCTACGTTCGAGTGGTCCTCGAGTCGACGGGCGGTGAGCTCCTCTTCTGCGCCCACCACGCGCGCAAGAACGAGGAGAAGCTGCGGCCCCTGGCGGCCACCTGGCAGGACGAGACGGAGCGCATCGGGTCCTGACCCGGACGTCCCGTGCGAGAGGGCCCC
>NZ_JBISWJ010000112.1:0-9841 GCF_044462225.1 Kocuria kalidii
CACGCCGGCACCGCGGACCGGTCGGCGCGCGGGCGACGCCGCGGCGGGTCCTCCGGTCGCTCCCCGGGCCGGGCCCCGCACCGGCGCGGTGTCCTGGGCGGGGCCCGGGGAGCGGACGCGGCCGGTCAGTCGAGGTAGTCGCGCAGCACCTGCGAGCGGGACGGGTGGCGCAGCTTGGACATCGTCTTGGACTCTATCTGCCGGATGCGCTCACGGGTCACGCCGTAGACCTTGCCGATCTCGTCGAGGGTCTTGGGCTGGCCGTCGGTCAGCCCGAACCGCATGGCCACGACACCGGCCTCCCGCTCGGACAGGGTGTCGAGGACCGAGTGCAGCTGCTCCTGCAGCAGGGTGAAGCTCACGGCGTCCGCGGGGACCACGGCCTCGGAGTCCTCGATCAGGTCGCCGAACTCCGAGTCGCCGTCCTCGCCCAGCGGGGTGTGCAGGGAGATCGGCTCGCGGCCGTACTTCTGCACCTCGACCACCTTCTCCGGCGTCATGTCCAGCTCGTTGGCCAGTTCCTCCGGAGTCGGCTCCCGCCCCAGGTCCTGCAGCATCTGCCGCTGGACGCGGGCGAGCTTGTTGATGACCTCGACCATGTGCACCGGGATGCGGATGGTGCGGGCCTGGTCGGCCATGGCCCGGGTGATCGCCTGGCGGATCCACCACGTGGCGTACGTGGAGAACTTGAAGCCCTTGGTGTAGTCGAACTTCTCGACCGCGCGGATCAGACCGAGGTTGCCCTCCTGGATGAGGTCCAGGAACAGCATCCCGCGGCCGGTGTAGCGCTTGGCCAGCGACACGACCAGGCGCAGGTTGGCCTCGAGCAGGTGGTTCTTGGCGCGCTTCCCGTCGTGGATGACCCAGCGCAGCTCCTTGCGGGTCTGCGGGTCGAGGGAGTCCTTGCCGTCGGCGAGCTTGTGCTCGGCGTACAGTCCGGCCTCGATGCGCAGGGCCAGGTCCACCTCCTGCTCGGCGTTCAGCAGGGCGACCTTGCCGATCTGCTTGAGGTAGTCCTTGACCGGGTCGGCGGTCGCACCGGCGGAGACGACCTGCTGGGCCGGTGCGTCGTCGTCGTCGTTCGCGGTGATGACGAAGCCGGAGGTCTTCTCGTCCTTGGGCGCCGGGACCGCCGCCCCGTCCTCGGGCGCGGCCTCCTCGTCCTCGTCCACGTCGGGGTCGACCACTCCGGCCTCGTCGGTCAGGGCGGTCTCGATCTCGACGTCGTCGGCGACCACGACGTCCTCCTCGAGCTCCCCCGCGGCACGCTGGGCCTCGGTGCTCTTCGGGGCCGCCGCCTTCTTGGCGGCCGGGGCCTTGCCCGCGGCGGTCCGGGTCGCGGTGGACCTGCCGGCCGTCGATCTCGTGGACGTGGCCGCGGTGGCGCTCTTCGGCGCGCCCGGGCCGGCGGCGGTGGACTTCGCCGCCGTGGTCTTCTTGGCGGCCACGGTCTTCTTGGCCGCGGTCGACTTCGACGCGGCGGTCTTCGCCCGCGGCGACGTGCCCGTGGGCTCGGTTCCGGACGGCGACCGAGCGTCCCCGGTGTCCGGGGCCTCGGCGGCGGCGTCCGTCGTCTTCTTGCTGGCGGCAGGTGACACTGAGAGCCTTTCGTTGAGCGGTCACGGCGTCCGCCCTCGGGGCAACACGCCTATGACCCTGTCAAGTCCGTGCTCCGGGCATCGTCCGGCGCGGCGGGCTTGAAGGGTCCTGACAGCCGGAACCACCCCCGGGCGGGATTTGTTCCCGGTCCGCCGGCCGAACCCGGAAAAGCTCGGGCGCCCCCCGCTCAGGAGTGCCAGGCGGTGGCCCGGTCGCGGGCCCACAGGGGGACGGGCCGGGCGTCGGCGAGACGCAGCACGCGCAGCCCCGGCGGATGGCCCGGGACCAGGGCCGTGGCCCGGCGGACGAAGTGGGCGGTGTGCGATCCGCGCGCCCGGAAGCGGTTGAGCTGGGCCAGTTCGACGAGCACGCCCGCCAGCACCCCGCGCCGCAGCGCCTCCTCCGGACCGTCCGACCCGTCCCACCGCGGTCCCTCGTCCGCCGCTGCGGACCGGCCGACGCCGGCCGGGGGAGGCTCCAGCAGCCAGCTGAGCACCTGCAGCACGCGGTAGAGCGCGTCGAGCCGGGGCCAGTCCGGAGCGTCCGCGCACTCGCCGGCGAGCACCCGGGAGAGCCGGACCAGTTCCCCGGCGTCGGGCACCGGGACCGGGGCGGTCTTGGCAGGGGCCGCCTCCCGATCGCACGCGGTCGCCGGTCCGCGGGGCACCGGGGGGACACCCGGGGGGCCCGGCGCACGGGTGGGCCCGCCGGGGACGCCGTCGACGTCCCCGGCGGCACCGGGGCCGCCCGCACCGGGCCCGCCGGCATCGTCGCCGGCGTCGTCGTCGCACAGCTCGGCCCACATCGCCGCCGCCGCGAGGACGCCGGGGAGGTCGTCCGTGGCGCAGGCCGCGAGGAGCAGGTCGGCGGGCACCGGGTCCGCCAGGCTCGCGGCCAGGAAGCCGAGCAGGTCGTCGTCGTGGCCGAGGACCGCGGACACCGGGTCCCCGGGGGCGCCCAGCACCGTCGAGAGGACGTCGTCCCAGAGACGGAGCATCCGCTCCAGGCGCTCGAGGCGGTGCCAGGACCCGTGCCCGGCACGGGCCCAGCGGACGGCGCCGCGCACCACGGCACGGTCGGTCCCGCCGGGCAGCGACCCGTACTCGTGGTCCATGGCCTGCCGCGGTGCGGCCGCGTAGGAGCTGCCCGACGCCACGAGCGCGGCGTTGACGGCGCTGTCCGCGATGCCGGTGACGTCCTGGACGCCGGCGGGGTCGTCGGCCGGCCACCAGCGGTCGCCGGAGAGGATCCACCGTGCGGCCACGACCCGCCCCGCGCGTCGGACCGCCTCGTCCGCGAGCGCGAGCACGGCCGGCACCTCGGGCGCGGCGACGGGCGCTCCCGGCTCCTCCCCGGCGGGCGAGGACGTGTACACGATCACGAAGACCCGGTCGCTCAGGGCGTCGTGGCTCACGAGGTCGGCGAGCTCGGCGACGAAGGCCTCGGCGAAGCGCTCGTCGGACGGGTCGGCCGGGAGGTCGACCCGCACGCAGGCTCCCGCGGTCCCGCCACCGGCGGCGAACAGGACCAGGGACTCCACCGGCCAGTAGCCGAGGGTGTGGGGCACGACGGCCAACAGGTCGGCGGCGCACCGGACGACGGGGACGAAGGGGTCGCGGGTGGGGTGCTGTCTCATGTGCCCAGCCTGGGTGCTGCCGCCCCGGCGGCAGCCGGTGCGGCCCGGGGCTGTGGACCGCGGGCGTGGCGGCGCCCCGATTCCCGGCGCGGTGCAGTGCCGACGGGGGCGTGCGGCGGGTCAGACGGCGTCGGGACCGTGCCGCCGGCGCACCCGCCGCGCGGTGGCCAGCACGCAGGCGGCTCCCGCCGCGGCGATCAGGAACTGCGCCCCGATCGCGATCCGGAAGGCGTCGGGGGCGTACAGCTCGTCGCGGAACCCCGCGGCGTGCAGGACGTCGAGGACGAGGCCCGTGACGAAGATCGCGATCACCGAGGCGGTGAAGCCGCCCACGTTGACGATGCCCGTGGCCGTGCCCGCACGGCGGGCCGGGCTGAAGCTGCGGGTGATGTCGAAGGCGAGCATCGAGGCGGGCATGCTGATCGCGATGACGCACACCGCGGCCAGCACGACCGGCACCGGGGCCGTCCCCGGCCACACCAGCAGGACGGTCCACGCCGCGAAGATCACGGCGGTGACCCCGAGGGCCAGCCGCACGCGGCGGTGCGGGCGGCGGGCGGTGAGCCCGCCCAGGCCGAGCCCCACGGCCAGGTTGGTCAGCACGAAGGAGGTCATCACGACGGAGACGGTGGTGTCCGGCAGCCCCTGCGCGTACTGCAGATAGGGGTACCCCCACATGAGCACGAAGGTGTTGCCCGCGAACTGGGTCGTGAAGTGCACCCAGAAGCCGAGCCGGGTCCCGGGCTCGGCCACGCTCTCCCGGAGCACCCGCCCGGTGTGCCGCAGGCCCAGCTCACGGTTCAGGACGTCCGTGCCGGGGGGCGCGTTGCGCAGCAGGGTCGCGGCGAGCACCGCGGCGAGCAGCGCGAGGGACGCCAGCGCCACGAAGGACGGGAACCACCCGGTGAGGTCGAGGAACCAGGCGAACGGGATGACGGACACGAGCTGGCCGAGGTTGCCGACCACGCCCAGGAACTGGGTGAGCGGCGGCACGCGCAGCGCGGAGAACCAGGCGGGGATCAGGCGCATCACGCACACGAAGGTGGTCGCGTCCCCGGCCCCCACGAGCACACGGCCCGCCACGCCCTCCCCCACCGTGTCGGCCAGGGCCAGCTGGACCTGGCCGGCCGTCATGAGCACGGCCCCCGTGGTGACCATGACGCGGGAGCCGAACCGGTCGACGAGCACGCCGACCGGGATCTGCAGCGCGGCGTAGACCAGGACCTGCATGAGCGAGAACATCGACAGCGCGGAGGCCGCGGTCCCGAAGCGTTCGGCCGCGTCGACCGAGGCGACGCCGAAGCTGGTGCGCTGGGCCACGGCGCTGAAGTAGGCGAAGGTGCCGACGGCGAACACCAGGTAGGCCCGGCGGGAGTCCTTGCCGGGCTCGCGGGATCGCCGGCGGTCGGACTGCATGCACTTCGCTCTCGGGGGACGGGGCCGGGCGGGGACCCGGAACGGCGGGGCCGCCCCGGGACGGTGCCGGGCCGGCCCGCGCGGGTCAGTCCTGCTCGTCCTCCTGGGCGGCGAGGAAGGCCTCGGCCGCGGCGCCGATCTCGTCGGCGTCGGGGAGCTCGGACGCGTCGCCCACCAGCAGGGAGCGCGGGACCGAGGCATCGACGACGTCATCGTAGCGCTGTTCCAGTCCCGCGACGACCGCCTGCACCTCGGGCGAGGCGCCGACCTGCTGGTCGATCTGGCGCTCGATCTCCCGCGCCGCCTCGCGCAGCTCGTCGGAGGGCAGGTTCAGCGACGTCACGGCGCTGATGTGCTCGAGGGCCGCGACGGCCGCGTGCGGCAGGTGTGCCTCGGCCAGGTACTGCGGGACGTGGACGGTGAAGCCGATGTTGTCGATGCCGGCCTCGCCCAGCCGGATCTCGAGGAGCTGCGCGGCCGACGAGCTCATCTCGACGACCGGCTTCCAGGCGTGCTCGGTGGGCAGCAGGTCGGCCCGGTTGCCGTGCACCGAGACGATGAACGGACGGGTGTGCGGCACAGGCATGGGAATGCCCGAGACGATGGCGACGAGCGAGACGTCCATCCGGCGGGCGAGGCCCACGACGGCCTCCGTGAACCGGTTCCACTGCAGGTCCGGCTCCGGGCCCGTGAGCAGCGCGAAGCTGCGCCCCAGTCCGTCCGTGACCAGGCGCAGGGAGAGCTCGGGCCCCTGGAAGCCCTCGAAGTGGTCCTCCACGAAGCTCACGTGCGGCCGGCGGGCGCGGTAGTCGTAGAGCTGGTCGAGGTCGAAGCGGGCCACGACCTCGTGCGGCAGGGCCTCCGTCAGGGTGTGCTCGATCTGCACGGCCACGTGTCCGGCCTCCGCGTAGCCGGACAGGGCGACGATCAGCGGCAGGCCACGAACCCGGGCGTCCTCGAGCAGAGCGGGGTTGCTCAGGTACAGCGAGGTGGGGTCCAGCACAGCTCTTCCTCCTGGGGTGGGGGTGGTCCGGGCGTCCGTGGGGAAGCCGGTGGGGACACGCCGCGGCGGCGCGCCCGGATCATGTCAACCGTCCCCGGGCACCGCATTATTCCCCGGCCCGCCCCGCGTGCCCGGGCCCGCCGACGGGCCCCGGGGCACGCGACGGCCGGGGATAGGATCGGGAGCACGCTCGCCGGACGGGCCGGACCGCCGGGAGCGGCCCAGGCCGGACCCGGCGGTCCCGACCTCAGCGAAAGGACGATCCATGCCCGATGTACAGGACCTGCTCGAACCCCGGGGCATCGAGCTCACCGCCACGCACAAGGCCCTGGGCCGGACACCGGCGCACGCGCTCGTGCTCGCCGTCGAGAAGGGCGCCGCCGGCGACGGCTCGGGGCGGGTCGTGCTCCCCGCGGGAGAGCAGCGCCGGCTCGCCCCCGTGGTGGACGCGGCGGCGGCCCTGCGCGTGAAGGGTGCCGCGGACGAGGTGGCCGTGGTGCCGGCCCCGTCCGGGCTGCCCTTCACCGTGGTGGTGCTGACCGGGGTCGGCGACCTGCCCGAGGACGCCGACGAGCGCGCCGAGGTGCTGCGCCGGGCCACGGGGGCGGCCGTGCGACGGCTCGCCGGGACCGAGTCCGCCGTGCTCGCTCTGCCCGCGGCCACCGAGCAGGACGCCGCGGCGGTCGCCGAGGGGGCCGCCCTCGGCGCCTTCGCGTTCTCCCACCAGCGGGCGGCGACGGCCGGCTCCGTGCAGGCCCCGCTGGCCTCCGCCGTCGTGCACGCCCCGGACGTGGCCCGCGGGGCCCTGGGCCGGTGCCTCGACCGCGCCGCCGCCCTCGGGCGCGGCGTCCGCGCCGCCCGCACCCTCGTGGACCTCTCCCCCAACGTCATGTACCCGGAGGCCGTGGCGGACTACGCCCGCCGGGCGGCCAGGGGCACGAAGGTCTCCGTGACGGTGCTCGCCGAGAAGGACCTCGCCAAGGGCGGCTACGGCGGCCTGATCGGCGTGGGACAGGGCTCGGTGCACGGTCCGCGCCTCGTCAAGCTGGAGTACGCCCCGGCCCGCGCCGCCAAGCACTACGCCTACGTGGGCAAGGGCATCACCTTCGACTCGGGCGGGCTCTCCCTCAAGCCCCCGGCGTCGATGATGACCATGAAGTCGGACATGGCCGGCGCCGCCGCGGTCCTCGCGACCGTCCTCACGGCCGCCGAGCTGGGTCTGCCGGTGCGGGTCACGGGGTGGCTGTGCCTGGCCGAGAACCTCCCCTCCTCCACGGCCACCCGCCCCGGCGACGTGATCACCGTCCGCGGCGGCCGCACCGTGGAGGTCCTCAACACCGACGCCGAGGGGCGCCTCGTGCTCGCCGACGGCCTCGTGGCCGCCTGCGAGGAGGGCCCCGACGCCGTCGTCGACATCGCCACGCTGACGGGTGCGCAGATGGTGGCCCTGGGCGCGCGGACGTTCGGCATCATGGGCGACGACGCCCTGCGCACAGCGGTGGCCGAGGCCGCCCGCGGCGCCGGCGAGGACGGCTGGCCCATGCCCATGCCGGAGCACCTGCGCCCGTCCCTGGACTCCAAGGTCGCCGACCTCAAGAACATCGGCGACAAGAACGGCGGGATGCTCGTGGCCGCGATCTTCCTCCGGGAGTTCGTCGGCGGCGCCGGGGGCACCCGGGTGCCGTGGGCGCACGTCGACATCGCGGGACCCTCCTTCAACGAGGGTTCGCCCTACGGCTACACCCCCGCGGAGGGCACGGGCGCGGGCGTGCGCACGCTCGTCCGGCTGCTGGAGGACGCCGTCGCGGACCGCGGCTGAGGCACGACGACACCCCGCACCGGAGGGAGCATCCGCCTGGTCGCTCCCTCCGGCGTAGGGCTAAGGTATGAACGAACCGAACCCGTCACGGGACGGGGGCGACCCACCCGGAACGACGTCAACGCGCAAGGGAGCCAAACACGTGGCCGACAACGAATTCGACATCCTCGTCCTCGGCGGAGGGAGCGCCGGCTACGCCGCCGCGCTGCGGGCCGTCCAGCTCGGCTTCACCGTCGCCCTGGTCGAGAAGAACAAGCTTGGGGGCACCTGCCTCCACTGGGGCTGCATCCCGACCAAGGCCTACCTGCACTCGGCCGAGCTGGCCGAGGACGCCCGCGAGAGCTCAAAGTACGGCATCCACACCACGCTGGACTCCATCGACATGGCGGCCGTGCGCGAGTACAAGGACAAGATCGTCGCCGGGAAGTTCAAGGGTCTGACGGGCCTCATGAAGATGCGCAAGGTCACGGTCATCGAGGGCGTCGGCAAGCTCACGGGCGAGAACACCGTCGAGGTCGACGGCACCACCTACACCGGCAAGCACATCGTGCTGGCCTCCGGTTCCGTGTCCAAGACCCTGGGCGTCGAGATCGGCGGCCGGATCATGACGTCGACCGAGGCGCTGGAGATCGACTTCGTCCCCGAGAGCGCGATCGTCCTCGGCGGCGGCGTGATCGGCTGCGAGTTCGCGTCCATGTGGAAGTCCTTCGGCGTGGACGTCACCGTCATCGAGGGGCTTCCGCACCTGGTGGCCAACGAGGACCCCGCGCTCATCAAGATCCTCGAGAAGGAGTTCAAGAAGCGCGGCATCAAGTCCAGCCTCGGCACCTTCTTCGAGAAGGTCGAACAGGACGACGACGGCGCGAAGGTCACCCTGGCCGACGGCAAGGTCTTCGAGGCCGACATCGTCCTGGTGGCCGTGGGACGCGGCCCGAACACCGCCGACATGGGCTACGAGGAGCAGGGCATCCCCATGGACCGCGGCTTCGTCACCCCGAACGAGCGCCTGCACACCGGCGTGGGCAGCATCTACGCGATCGGCGACATCGTCCCCGGCGTGCAGCTCGCCCACCGCGGCTACCAGCAGGGGCGGTTCGTGGCCGAGGAGATCGCCGGCCTGAACCCGGCCGTCGTCGACGACGTGAACGTCCCCAAGGTCACGTTCACCGAGCCCGAGATCGCCTCCGTCGGCTACACCGAGCCGAAGGCCAAGGAGAAGTTCGGCGAGGACAACATCGAGGTCGCCGAGTACAACCTCGCCGGCAACGGCAAGAGCTCGATCCTGGGCACGGGTGGCATCATCAAGCTCGTGCGGGAGAAGGACGGGCCGATCATCGGTTTCCACGCCATCGGGAAGCGGATCAGCGAGCAGATGGGCGAGGGCCAGCTCATCGTCAACTGGGAGGCCTACCCCGAGGACGTCGCCGCGTTCGTGCACGCCCACCCCACCCAGAACGAGGCCCTCGGCGAGGCCGCCATGGCCCTCGCGGGCGCGCCGTTGCACGGCTGACGGCACCGAGGCCCCGCCCGCCGGGCGGGGCCTCCCCAGCACCCCGGCACCGGGTCCTGCGCCCGGACCGCAGCATCGAACGCATCATCGAAGGCACCGAAAGAGAGACGGTCGGACCATGTCAGAAACCGTAAACCTGCCCGCACTGGGCGAATCCGTGACCGAGGGCACCGTGACCCGGTGGCTCAAGCAGGTCGGTGACGAGGTCGCCGTCGACGAAGCACTGGTCGAGGTCTCCACCGACAAGGTCGACACCGAGATCCCCTCCCCCGTGGCGGGAGTGATCGAGGAGATCCTCGTCGAGGAGGACGAGGACGTCGAGGTCGGGGCCCCGCTGGTCGTCATCGGGGACGGCTCGGGCTCCTCCTCCGAGGCCGCCCCGGCCGAGGATTCCTCCGGCGAGGGCGACTCCTCCGCCGAGGAGGCCGAGGACGCCGCGACCGAGGCCGAGACCCCCGAGGCGACCGACGAGGCCGCCGAGCAGGAGTCCTCCGGGAAGGACTCCGGGCAGGAGAAGGCCCCGAAGGCCGAGGCCCAGGAGACGGGCGAGGGCAGCGAGGTCACCCTGCCCGCGCTCGGCGAGTCCGTGACCGAGGGCACCGTGACCCGGTGGCTCAAGGAGGTCGGTGACGAGGTCGCCGTCGACGAGCCGCTGCTGGAGGTCTCCACCGACAAGGTCGACACCGAGGTCCCCTCCCCCGTGGCCGGGACCCTGCTGGAGATCCGGGTGCAGGAGGACGAGGACGCGGAGGTCGGCCAGGTGCTGGCGGTCATCGGCTCCGGCGCCGCCCCGTCCGGGGACCAGCCGGCCGAGGACTCCTCCGGCGAGGGCGACTCCTCCGCCGAGGAGGCCGAGGA